>CAZTBN010000006.1:0-20387 GCA_964611955.1 uncultured Pseudomonadales bacterium
ACTGATAAAGGCAAAGAAGATGCTAAAAACCTTGCTACTGGAGCAGTAATTGGCTTCATAGTGATGTTTGCTGCCTACTGGATTGTGCAGATTATTAAATTTGTCACTGGGACAGATATACCAATTTAATTTAAAATATCATACAATTAGTTTTATTGATTTAAAAAATATCATTTAAGTTGCTCAACATGCGCAAACTCATAATCAAACTTGCTCCAACACTGATAGCTTTATTTATTGTTTTTGCCAACACTGGGGCAAATCGCTTAATTGGTTCAACTGTGTTTGCCCAAACACCAACTTCAATTTTTGGCAAGATTGAGCCACCACCGGGAGTAAATAAATATCAAAATCCAGCAGATAGTAGCGAGATAGGTCTTATTTTATTTCTTTCCAATCTCATTAGATTAATTACGATTGTGGCAGGCATCTGGACCATGTTTAATTTTGTTTTAGCAGGTATTGCTTATATTTCTGCCAGCGGAGATGCTGGTAAAACCGAAAAAGCAGCTAAAAATATTACTAATAGTATTATTGGTTTGGCAATTATTGCTTTTTCTTATACCATTGCCGGCCTAGCAGGCTATTTAATTTTTGGAGATGCTAGTTATATTCTCAACCCACAACTAGTGGGACCACAATAAAAAATTGTCAATCAATCACAATTAATAACTTTATATGAATTTATCAAATCTATTTTCCTTTCAGTTATCAGCCCAATTTGGCAATAATGGCTTTACCCCACCTACTGGTAATTTTACTGCAGGAGCTAATACCAACGAGGGGGTAATCAGCCAAGTCTCTAGTTTAATTTCCACTCTTTTATCATTAAGCATCACTGTTGCGGGCATAATCTTGTTTGCCAATTTTGTCTTAGCCTCTATAGAATGGATTAGCGCTGGCGGTGATTCTGGCAAAATTGACAAGGCTAAAGCGCGACTGACTCAAAGTGTGGTGGGATTAATCATACTCATATCAGCAGTTGCTCTCTTTATGCTAGTAGCAGATGTTTTGGGATTTAACTTTTTTACCTTTACCTCATTATAAAATATTCATCTTTAGCACTAAGTGCCCAATAAACTAAAGGAGAAGTTATGAATAATCTTAAAAAATTAACTACTGGAGCCATTAGTGCTGCGGCTGGAGTTTTAGCCTCAACAGGATTGGTTTCTGCGCAAAACCCTATTGGGAATATCAGCGTTAATATTCCTCCTGCATTTGATCGCGATGTAGGTGATATATTTACTAATCTCCTTTCTTTTGTCTTAGTTATTGCTGGCATTTTAGTCTTTGCCTACCTAGTTTGGGGCGGTATTGAATGGATTACCTCAGGTGGTGATTCTGGTAAAACTGAAAAGGCTAGAAATAAAATTACTGGAGCTATTATTGGATTAGTTATCCTAGTTTCTTCATATGCCATTTTTCAGTTAGTGCTGAGCTTATTAGGAATGAGCGTCAGTGACATATTTCAAACAAAAACAGATACCATAATTTACATACCAAGAATATAAAATTAAACTTATTAAAGTCCTCTTTGACTTTTCTTAAGTAAATCTGATAAAATATCATTTATTATTAAGTAATAATTAATTAACATTAATAAACTAAAGGAGAAGTTATGAATAATCTTAAAAAATTAACTACTGGAGCCATTAGTGCTGCGGCTGGAGTTTTAGCCTCAACAGGATTGGTTTCTGCGCAAAACCCTATTGGGAATATCAGCGTTAATATTCCTCCTGCATTTGATCGCGATGTAGGTGATATATTTACTAATCTCCTTTCTTTTGTCTTAGTTATTGCTGGCATTTTAGTCTTTGCCTACCTAGTTTGGGGTGGCATTGAATGGATTACCTCAGGTGGTGATTCTGGTAAAACTGAAAAAGCAAGAAATAAAATCACTGGAGCTATTATTGGATTAGTCATCCTAGTTGCTTCATATGCTATTTTCCAGTTAGTGCTGAGCTTATTAAATATCAATATAGCGGATATATTTACTGTAGTCTAAATAATTTAAGATTTAATCTTTAAATTTAAAAACCCCCATTAATTTGGGGGTTTTTTGTTATAATCATGCTATCTAATACCAACTTGCTTTGATAAACATCTTTTTGATGCGAAAAAAATTATGAAAAAACTCAACTCAATCTTGACCAGCTCTTTATTTTTATTAAATTCTTTTTTTGCGCCCCAGGCTGTGCAAGCACAAACTAAAAATTGGGCAGCCTATGATCAAGGTTGTGTCAGAGATGGAGTGGCCACTATTCAAGGAGTGTCATGTATGGTAGCTAATATTTTATCAGTCTCTTTAACCGTGATTGGTTTGGCTGGATTTATTATGCTTATCGTTGGGTCATTGCGTTGGTTAATGTCTGGAGGCAATACTCAAAATGTGGATAGTGCCAGAAAAACCATGACCTTTGCTGTGATCGGTTTGGTGATTGCCCTAAGCTCATTTGTCATCATCAATTTAATTGCTGAGTTTACCGGCATTGATATTATTAAACAGTTCTTTATTCCTGATAGTGATGAACAGTGGATGCCAGCTTCACGTTTTTAATTCACTATTTACCAAATCTGCGACTCCTTCTTTCATAATCTTGTAAAGCTTTGTCTAGTTCACCTTTGTCAAAATCCGGCATCAAAACTTGGGTAAAATAAAACTCAGCATAAACACTTTGCCAAGGTAAAAAACCAGATAACCGTTGCTCTCCCCCAGTGCGAATAATTAAATCTACATCTGGTAACTCCGTCGTATCTAAATATTTTTCAAGTTCTGCAGCAGTCACAGTTGGTGCTTTTTTATGCTCAATTATTTTATTCACAGCTCTTAAAATTTCATCTCTACCTCCATAATTTAAAGCAAAGGTCACGGTAATGCGATAATCTGCCAAGTTACTTTGTGTCATTTTGGCAATACTTTCTTGAATATCCTGAGGAAATTTAGTCAAATCGCCTATGGTTTTCAGCCTCACTTTCTTTTTTATTAACTCGCCTACTCCATCAACAAAAGAGTGACGCATAATATTCATAATGGCCTCAACCTCGTTTGGCTCTCGTTGCCAATTTTCAGTACTAAAAGCCCATAAAGTCAAATAAGAAATACCCAACTCAATACAATGGTCAACTAAGTTAGCAATATTTTCATTAGCTACTTTTTCGTGTCCGGCAAAAATTTTAAATTTATTTTGCCTAGCCCAGCGACGATTACCATCCATAATAATAGCTACGTGTTGAGGCAGAGAGTTTAAATTTTTCATGGTTGTCCAATTAATAAATTAAGTTAGCTTTTGTTGATTTTTAAACAGTTTCTCCTCTGGGGCAATCAGGCCACAATGCGCGTTCCTTGAACAGTTTTACCACTAATAGCGTCTGACAAAGTGCCATGAACAATGCCATCAATAATCAAACCAGGAATACCCTGTTTGGCCAGTGCCAATGTTTCTTTAACTTTATGCAACATGCCCCCGGTCACATCAGTACCACTCGATCCCCCCAGACTCTGCTGATAATCTTTAAAATTAGCAGGATTAATTTCTGGAATTGTGTGGCCATCAGCATCATAAACACCGCTGGTTAAACCGCACTGGATAATCTGCTCGACCTTATAACCCTTCTTTTTTAAAGCCAAGCCAACATAAGCCAAAACTTTTTCTGTCGAAAAAATAGTACAACCAGTTTTTTCATCCAAAATCTGATCGCCATAGACTACTGGAAGCAAATTATGCTGTAAAAGAAGCTCTAGCGGTCTAATAAAAATCTCATTCAACTCGTGATTGTTAGCGACCATACTACTAAGTGGACTCACCGACACCGCATTAACTTTTTTATCCAACAGTTTGCTAATAATAATTCTATTTAATCTAATAGCCACATCAGCAACCTCAGCAATACCGCGGTAACTTTGGTCATTGAGTATACCCTGATGGGTTTGATACTTTTTAGCAGGCACATGGGCAAATGAGCCAGCTCCATGTCCAATAATCAATAATTTGCCAGTATCAACAGTCTTTTTAACTTCGGATGCAATAATCTCCAGAGCTGTTTCATTAATGGTAAAGGGCTTGTTTTTATCAGTGATTAAAGACCCTCCAATTTTAATCAAGACAATAGGCTGATTCATATTTTTTAAGAAGTTGATTGATATGTTTTTGAGACAAAATAATTTTTACCCAAGGCGCAAATTGGTCAACTCTTTGCCATAGCTCCTGATAACTGACCCAGCCAAAATCTTGCACCTCTGCTGGATTTGGTTGAGGTTGACCATTGTATTGACCAACAAACACTGTGTCAATTTCATGTTCAACAAAACCATTGTCAAACTTGACAGAATATTGAAATTTGCCAAGTTTAATCAATTGTACAGCGACTATACCCAGCTCTTCGCGCAATCTTCGCAAAGCGCAAGTTTGAACAGTTTCAGCTGGTTGAACATTACCGCACACAGTATTAGCCCACAAATTAGCAGCCACCAGTTTTTTAGCACTTCTTTGCTGTATCAGAATTTGTCCTTGGTCATTAAATAAAAAAACACTACAAGCCCGGTGGAGCATCCCTTTACCTTGATGAGCATCTAGAACATTGGCCTGCCCTACAACCTCATCGTTGTTATTAACCAAAACTACTTGCTTACTTTGGCCAGTGGTTGGTTTAAATTTTTTTTTCATTATTATTTAAAATAAAATGAACTGAAAAAGTCCTAATCTTATTTTATAACAATTGCCACTACTCTATTTTAGAAATTAAGCAGCCATGATCATCAAAATGTAAAATTTGCTTGAAAAATCAATGTTTTTTATTAAAAATCAGCGTATTTATTTCAAGCCCAAACCAAATTAACCATCGTTCTTAATACTAACTTAAACCAGCTACCAGACATTAAATTTTTAGTGTAAAATTAGAAAGCATTGTAACAAGACTATGGATAAACAATATAATCACCAGCAACACGAAGAGGAAACATACCAACTTTGGGAAAAACACCAAGCTTTTAATCCAGATCACAACTCTCCCCAGACTGATAAAACATTTACCATTATCATGCCTCCTCCCAATGCCAATGATCCTTTGCACATTGGTCACGCCATGTTTGTTACTTTGGAAGATATTTTGATTCGTTATCATCGTATGTTAGGCGATGATACTTTGTGGCTACCAGGTACAGATCATGCCGGCATTGAAACTCAGTTTGTTTTTGAAAAAAAACTAAAAAAACAAGGTAAAAGCCGATTTAGTTTTGACCGGCACACCTTATATCAAAAAATCTGGGACTATGTCCAAGAAAACTCTGATATTGCCTCAACCCAAATGAAAAGATTAGGAGCTAGTGCTGACTGGACTCGATTTAGTTTCATGCTTGATAAACCAATCGTGGCAACAGTTTTACAAACTTTTAAAAAACTACATCAAGAAAACTTAATTTATCGCGATCTAAAACTAGTTAACTTTAGCCCAGCAGCAGGCACAGCCTATAGCGAGTTGGAAATTATCCATGAAGAACGCCCTACTCCACTTTATTATTTAAAATATGGCCCCTTTGTAGTGGCTACTACCAGACCAGAAACAGTTTTTGGCGATAATGCCGTGGCTGTTCATTCTGATGATAAACGCTATCAAAAATGGATTGGCCAAGAAATAGAAATTCCAGGAGTTTTAGGAGTTTTTAAAGTCAGAGTGGTGGCAGATGATCATGTTGATCAAAAGTTTGGCACCGGAGCAGTTAAAGTAACTCCCTATCACGATCATGATGACTTTGCGATTTGGCAAAGACATAAATCCAAACTAACACAGCCACAACAAGTGATTGATTTTTCAGGAAAAATGATGAGTATTACTGGTAAATATGCTGGGATGAAGGTTGCCCAAGCTAGAGAAGCTGTGGTTGCAGATATGCAAGCCATGGGTTTGGTAGAGAAAATAGATAAAAATTACCGACATACCGCCTCACTTTGTTATAAAACTGGTTGTGTGATTGAACCACTACCATTAGCTCAATTTTTTATCAAGGTTGAGCCGCTAACCGCTCCAATTATTAAAGCTTTAGACCAAGGTAAAATTCGTGTTTATGGAGCTGGCTATGACAAAATTTTGCGTCACTGGCTGACCAACCTTCAAGATTGGAATATTTCACGACAGATTGTTTGGGGAATTCAGATACCAGTGTGGTATCAGATTAAAGATAACGAGGATAAAATTATGGTGGGATATTTAGAACCACAGGGCTCGTTTATCAATGAAAAACTCAGTCAAGCTCTTAAAAAACATAGTCTAGAAACTATTGTAAAAAATCTGCAAACACTTAGGGCCGATATCTCTGTCCCCTATCAGCTAAGCGAACAAATACCAGAAAAAGATAACTGGATTCAAGAAACAGACACTTTTGATACCTGGTTTTCGTCTAGCCAATGGCCCATTACTACTCTAAAAAATAGCAAGCCTGGAGATTTTGAACGCTTCTACCCTACTCAAGTAATGGAAACCGGTTATGATATTTTGCCATTTTGGGTGATGAGAATGTTAATGATGGGCTATTTTTTAACAGGCAAATTACCATTTACAGACATTTATTTACACGGCCTTATTAGAGACTCAAAAGGGCACAAAATGAGTAAAAGTAAGGGTAATGTCATAAACCCAATGGAAATCACTGACAAGTACGGTACAGACGCTCTGAGAATGGCTTTAGTGATTAGATCATCAGCTGGTTTGGACAAATCTATTGGCGAGCCTGATTTCAAGGCTGGTCGTAATTTTGCTAACAAGTTATGGAACGCCACTCGCTTTATTTTGTTGAGTTTAAATAAAGATGAACTAGAAAATCAAGATCTGAAACCATTAGATGCTGAGTTTAAAGACAAATTGACCCAAACAACTCAACAAATAACCAAACAACTTAATCAATTTCAACTCGGATTAGCTGCTGAAACACTACACAATGAGTTTTGGCATTGGTTTTGCGATCAAGCTATCGAACAAGCCAAACAAGGAAAAATTTCTCAATCAAGCTTAATTTATGGGTTACTCACCTTTCTAAAATTAGCTCACCCCTTTGCTCCATTTGTTTCAGAAACCCTCTGGCAATTACTCAAAACCGAAGCATTGTTAAAAGACAATGATTTGCTTAAAGCAAAACTACTGATTCAAGCCAGTTGGCCAACAAATTAGTTTTATTAGAGCTCTGTCAAGCCATTATGAACACACCCCTGCCTTATTCCCAGACAAAAGAGACTATTTTTAAACTCAAACTGGTTGGATCACTTCTAAAATTTGCTAGTTTACTTATCATTGCGCAAGTTTTAATGATTGCGAAAAATCTTAAAGTTTTAATTTTTCTTTATCTTTTTTTGTTTATTCAGGCGCTACTGATTATTTTCTTTCCCAGCTTTCCACCATCTGCCAACCAGAGCAAAATCATTAGTCAAAAAATTGAACCAATCATCAACCAGCAACGAGTTAGCGCTCACACAATTATTGGTAATAAAGATGAGTTGCAACAAGTGCTTAACAGTTACCAAACCAAACAGCTACAGCCAGGATTAATCAGCTATTCTTATCGAGATATTTTGATCAACTCTGCCCTACTTAACTTAGCACTAGGCAATCAAGCTCAGTTTGAACAGCTCATTCAAGAAGCAAAAAAAATAGATCCAAACTGGATCGGTTGGAATTAAATTATTTTACCCAACTAGGATGTGAGGAAACTCTTAAAAATCCTCTAAAAATAGTAACAGCAATTGGTTTACTTTTTCTCTTCAACTTTAGCAGCAGGCTCATCTTTCTTCTCCCCTTTAGCATCAGCCTCTTTGTCACCCTCAGCAACATCAGCCCCTTCTTCATCTTTCTCACCAATAATCTCTGTTTCAACCACCTCCTCAACCTCTTCAACCACCTCTTCTTTGACTTCCTGCACCAAGACGACTGGAGCTTCTAAACCCTCTTCTCCAACCACAATCTCGACTTTGCTTCTATCATAATCAAGATCAGCCAAAGTAACAGCTTGACCAATTTCAGTTAAAGTAGTGACATCAATAACAAATTTTTCTGGCAGATCTGTGGGCAAAGCTTCAACCTCAATCTCATCGCGAACTGTAACCAACACTGCTTCTGGTAACTCAAACACGCCACTCAACTCAACCGGAATTTCAGCAACCACCTTTTCAGTTAAGTCAATTACCTGAAGGGTCACATGGATTGGCTGAGCAGTAACATGATTAAACTGAACCTCATCAATCATAAAAGGCTGTTCAGCTTTGTCATCAATCTTGACATAACCCACACCAGACTCCCCTATTTCTGAGAGCAGCTTTTTAAACTCAATTAAGTTTAACTCAAGAGGCTGAGAAGGCTGATTAGCCTGAAATAAATTACCAGGCAAAATTCCAGCAGTTCTCATGTTGGTTAAGTTGGTTGATAAATTTCTGGCCTTGGCGTTAATGATGTGTTTTTTCATAAATAGTTAGGTTTGTTGTCTAGCATTGACTTATTTTTAGAGTCGACAATAAGACTAGCTGGTTGATTAATATCTTGATTTTAAGAGATGAAACTCACTTAAATGTTTTTACAACTGGGATATTATACCAAATGATTAACTAGATAACAGAGGAACTTACAATCAGCGCTCTCCCCTTACGCCAACTCAGCATTAAGCTCTAAATTTATAATAGTTTTTTAACTAACAAATTTGGTTCAAAAATAGCAAGAATAAAACCCAAAAATCAGCCTTACAGCAAGCTAATTTGAGCATAATATGCAAAAAAGACCCATTTCACGTGCTTATTTGCATTTTCCCTCAAGAACAATTTTCTCAATTTTGGCTAAAAATTAACAAAATTGCCCATCTTTTTTTTGTCAAATAACAACAAAAAAGTCGCTCATTAAATTGCGATAATGCTTATTTTGTGTAAGAGAATTGATAATAGAGAAGAGTAGGCTTATGCTTTTAAAAACTAATCACAATAAAGCCCCCGTTAGTATCGCTGGTCACCACCACTTGATTTTGATTCACATCTGCTTGAGGAGAAATGATTTTTGGCTCTAGTTTTTCAGAAAATTTCAAGCTAATTACAGTTGGCCTCTTTTTTAATCCAGGCTGAAGTTGATCTAAAAAGAAATAAGATTGTCCGGCTGATATCTGGTGTGGGGTAGAGTAGTTGAAAACTAATTCTAGCTCTTCTAGAGGTAAAACTTCAGCCACTATGCCAAAAACCTTTCTATTGTGATCAATATAATTTAAAACTTTGTCCTCGCTCACCAACTCACCATTGATCATAACTGTTTGCAAACTTGACTCTGGATTCACATAAAATCTTAAATAAAACTTATAAGAGCCAAGTGGCCAGCTGGTTGATTTTGCCTTATTAGAAAACTTTATTTGTCGCTGATGAACTACTTGGTCATCTTGAATTTCAATTTTGTGAGAGACACTTTCGTTGATATAGGGGTTAATTTTATTCACGCCAATATTAGATTCTACCTGGAAAAAGTGGTCAACAGCACAACCTTCCCCAAACCCAGAAGGGCACACCGGCTGACTAATTGCCCCAGACCAACCCAGCTGACCAATAACATTACTAGCAGAGGAGTCCTCAAGATAAACTAGGGTTTGTTGAGCCTTAATCGAGTCATATAAAACAGTATTAAACTGAAGAACTTGTTCATCAGACAACTTGGTAATGGCTTGAAACAAACCTTTGAGCAAAGCAACCTGAAACGAGCCAGCAGTTGTTTGCTCTTTCTCTTCTAACAAAACAAGATCTAGTTGATTATATAAATTCCAGGCATTAATGGTTCCGTCATGATCATCAACAGCTATGTCTCCAGTGACTGTCAAAATATCCCTAACCAGACTGTAATTGATACCAATTAAACCATCGGTCGGCTGATTTAAAGCTTCTTTTAAAAACCAAGAGACGTTATTGGCTGTATAACCAAAATCTGGATCCCAGTTAGCATCTCTAAAATACAAATTTTCTTCTCCTAAAAAAGAGGCTACTTCAGCAGGAGCAATCAGTCTCCCAAAAATTTTATCATCTATTTGACTGGCGCTAAAAACTTGATAGTCAACCACCTTTCCTCCTTCAACAAAAATCATAGCTACTGCTTGAATAAAACCACCAGTGGGGCGCAACTCTCGGTCATCTTGCAATAAAACATAAAATACTTTTTTTTGATCAATTCCCAAAATATTAGAAAAGATAGAACCAAATTTTTGGCTAGCTTGATTTCTCGATATTAGATCTTTAAACTTAGGCTGAGACTTGGTTAAAGCATTTTGTAAATCGATATCAAAAAATCCAGCACTAACACTGTTGGCTTCCGCCTGCAAAGAAGATGCTTTTTCATAGATCAACTTGTCAACAGCATCTTTTTGAGTAATTAATTCTACAATTCTGGAAGCTCGTTGTTTTTGATCCTGGGCAAAAATATGTCTAAATATTTCTATGGAAAGTTCTTCTGAGCTATTAATTTCTTTATTAAGGTCAAGCAACTGTTTATTAAGAGTTCCCACCAATAAACTTTTATCAACCAGATGTATGTCTAATATCTTACCCAGAATGGTGGCTGGCAGTTCAACACTATTAACTTTTTTCAAATCTGTAGTGCCTCCTTCCAGCACTGTTTCCAGATTGGTAACCAGAGTTTTTTGACTGCGACCATTACTAATATTTAAAGTCAAAAGTAAACCAAAGAAAACAACGCCTATCAAACATAGGGCTACGCCTCCAACGAAAATAATGCGTTTTTGTTTACTTTTCTTTTGAATTTTTCCAATCAGTTTAATTTTGCTAGATCGACGCTGAGTTTTTTGAGCAGTTCTGTTTTTAGTAAATAATTCCGTCAACTGTTGACTAATTGAGTCATCTAAGACGGAGGGTGCGGTTTTATTTTCTTTATTTAAATGATGATTAACATTATTGGAGCTATTATTACTCAAGATTGGTTGAACATTGCTAGCCAAATTTGCAAAAGCTTTTCTTTGGTCTGCTGGTTGGTTTAAATCCGGTGAGGTTTGGTCATCGTCTGTATCCAGATAATAAGTGGTGGTGATTTCAGCAGGCTGGTTTTGGTCAAGGAGAGCACTAATCATGTTGGGGTCAATGGCTAAATTCAGTTGAGGCAAGTCTCGACACAGGTTGTCCAAAAAAGTTTTGGGTAACTTACCAGTCACTACTTCCAGTAAATCTTGTTTTTTTTCTAAACGAGTGATAGCCACACAGTTCGTTGCGATGGTGCTCAAGCTTTTTTGATAAAAAGACTGATATATCAATCTAATCTGCTCACAAATTGTTTTAGTAGCAATAGCACTACCCCTAACGATTAAATTTTTCTTATCAGGTCTAACTAGCTCTTTTTTAATCACTGCAAAAAAAGCTTCTTGTGTTTGTAAACAGACAATTTGCTGAGGATCAATTAGATACCCATTGGCAACAGCCTGAATCATAAACTTAAGTGAAAAGGGGAGTGATTGTCCTAAAAAATCATCTTGATTGACTAGATCTTGAGCTAAAATAATTTTCCTTTGATAAAGATTTTTATATAAATAGCTAATTAGTTCATCTTCTGTCTGGCATTGCAAAATCCAATCCTTAAAGAGAGGAGAGCTGGCATCAACTTTGCTAGTAATATCAACTACAAACACCTGAGAAATTCCTTGAATGTCTAAAAAGTCTGCTAATTGCTGATAAAGCTCAACTAGTTTTTGATTCTCTTGAGTAAAACCTATTTGGACAATTACCTTGTAAAGATCGTGCTGTTGTATTAGTTCAATCACTTCTCTAAGTAGATTTGGAGTTGGGAAAAGTCGAGCAACAACCTCTAGCTGTTCTTGCTCTAAATAATCAGCAATTAAAGATCCTAAACCACTATCTTGAGCAATCAATAAAATTTTTGGCTCTTGATAAACAATCTCTAGTTGGGTGGCGGGCTCGGCTTTGGGCATGATCAAGGTCTCAATAAAAAAATAATCTTATTTTTTATAGTATACGTTACTTCTCTACAGCAATTAAGTAGCTATTTATAGCAATCAAATCAAACACGATGCTGAGATGAGTTTTTAACCTTCTTAAAAAATTAAGTTGAAATTATTAAGACTTGAGGCTGAGCTCTAGATCAATGGCTTGATTAGCGAGTAAGTCGGCTTGTTTATTCAGTTCTCTTTCAATGTAAACAAAAGTGGCTGACAGGTTGAGCATGGTTAAGGATTTTTTAACCTGATGAGCAAGTTGTTGCATTCTTAAATCTTTAATTTTCCATTTATTGCTCATTTGATTAACTACTAACATAGAATCTAGTTTAAACACTAGCTGACAACCTGCTAAAGCCACTTTTTTGCCTTTTTTCTCTCTAAGCTGAAGAAGATAGTTGACAGCAGTTAAAAGAGCTAAATATTCAGCCTCATTGTTGGTTTTGGTGCCTAAAAAAACAGACAAGGAAATCTCTTCTCCCAGTCCCTTAATCTGCACGCCTGCTCCAGCATTACCAGGATTACCTCTAGAAGCTCCATCAGTAAATATTTGGATTGTCTCGTGGTTCATTTTTGGGAAAAGCTATTTTGTTAATTTTCAGGCTGTTCGTCTAACTCTTGATCTGAAAGTTTCTCAACTTCATCTTTTAAACAAATAAAGAGCCAGCGTTGCATACCAACAGTCTTAGAGAAAGTGGTAATTTTAGCAAATTCTTTATTGTTAGAAACCGCAGCATGAGCCAAGTATCTTTCATAGGAATTAAGATTTTTTAAAACTTTTTCTTGACCAGATGACAGAACCTCTCTAGCAAAACTCTCTATTTCTTTAACAAACAGCTCTTCTTGTTGTTGAAAAATGTTATTAATATCAACAGTGATCTTTTTTTCTTCTCCGGTTTTATTAAAAGTAGCTCTTACCAGATGCTGCAAGGCGTAAATACCACCGTTGTCCAAACCAACAAAGTCTTTTTCTCGATCTTCTGGAACAGTTAAATTAATTTTAATTCTCTCTTCGTTTTCATCAATATCAATTTTAACCTCGTCTTTATCTAAGCCCAAAAATTGAATTGTTTTAAGTAAATATTCTTGTATTGTCATATGTTTAGTTTTTTCTTAATTCTTTGTAAATATAAAGATAGTCCTCCAAAACCAGACACAAAATATTGTTGCACTATACCAAAAATATTAGCTACCACCCAATAAACAGCCAATCCAGAGGGAAACTTAGAGGCAATAAAGCCAGTCATTAGCGGCATGATAAATATCATTTGTTGTTGCATACTCTTAGCCATATCAGCCATGTCTTCCTCTTTTTCATTTTCTTTTTTAACCACTTGATTTTTAGATTTATTAGGAACTAGATCCCTTACCTCAGCGCCAGGAGCAAGCATGATTGACATTATCAATTGAGATACGCCGGCCAAAACAGGCAAAATATAGGTTTTGTCTGGCTGGGTTAAATTCATCCATAGAAAAGCAGTATTAACAACAACGCCATCAATTACCCCATCTACTAAAAATGCGTTCAAAGAACGATATAGCCCAATTAAAATAATAATCATCACTATCTGGGGCAAACAACCACTAATAGGATTAATGTTGTATTTTTTATAGATACCAGCCTGAGCCTCTTTAAGTTTTTTGGGGTTATTTTTGTATTTTTTCTTTAATTGATCTAGTTCTGGTTTGGCTTTTTCCATTGTTTCTCTAGCCTTTAGACTTGGTAAAGAAAAAGGCACCAAAATTCCCTTAATTAAAATCGTCATTACAATAATTGAAACACCCAAATCACCTAAAAAAGAGTAGAGCGTGGTTAAAAGTATGGTAAAAAATTGTTGCAACATATGAAATTAATATAATTTATGGTGATAAAATTATCTACAACTGGCAATTCTTTTTATGCCCTTAAGTGAACCTTTTAATAATCCCTCTTTTTTGATTGAGATAACTAAATATTGACTACAAGTGGGGGAGTGTTGACAGTAACTAGTAAATCCAAATGTAGTTAAAAAAAGGTGATGTTTAAAATATTTAAACAAGGTATACAACTTTTTAAATATGGCTGTCATAAACTGATTGTTTTCTAGTATTAACTTTTTAAAAAACTTTTAATTTTTTTCCTATTTCTGTTAAATTTGTGGCTATAACTTGATTAAGTTCTCTAGTCGTAACTTTATTGAGTTTTTCTTCAGTAGTTTTTAACAAAACCAATAAATCTAATTGTGTATTCTTAATTTGATGATCTTTAATAATATTAAAAATTTTTCTCCTTATTCTGTTGCGTTGGAAGGCTTTTTTAACAATTTTAATGGGAATAACTACCCCCGCTCTAAATTCTCCTATTTTTTTAACTTTAACAAAAAACGCAAAATAGTCAGTTTCCTTAACTCGATAATTAAAAACCTCTCTATCTTCTTCTTTTTTTAAATTAAGCCTGCTTTTTTTAGAAAGCATGGAGTTACCTATTTATACCTTTTATTATTGGTTTTAGCCAAGACTGTTCTTTTTTTATTTCTTCGATCAGATAAAATTTTAAATTTTTCCACTTGTCTAAGTAAAAAACCATGTTTCTTAACTCTTTTAATTGCTTTTGGTTGATATGTTCTTTTGCTCATAGTTAAAATATTATTTTTATAACTGAAGTCGTGGATTATATCTGAAATAAATGCCCTAAACCAGTGGTATTTAATTTATTTAGCAGTTTTATGAATTATTCACTCTAAAAGGCATCACTATATAGGTAAAATTATCTCTTTGATCAACATTAAAAGCAGCTGGCTTCAAACTTTCATTCATACAAAAGATAATTTTTTGGGGAGCAACGCTATTTAAAAAGTCTAACAGATATCTAATATCAAAAGCTATCTCTTGGTCTACGTGTTGATTATTGTCTTTTATTAAGGCGATTTCACCATTATATTCTCCCAAAGCAGGGGAGACTGACTTGATTAGTAATCTATCTGACATAATTTGAAACTTAACAATGTTTGATGCTTCTCTAGAAAAAATCATGGCTCTTTGCAACTCCTCCTTTAAACTTTCTCCATCAACCTCAACTTTAGTTGTATAACTTTCTGGAATAATTTTTTGATAAGGAGGATATTCTCCTTCAACCAAACGGATAAAAATTTCATTGTTATCTGTTTCAACCTTGATTTGCTTAAGCTCTTGATCTATTTGAAAATTGACTTCAGCTGACTCTCCTTGATTAATAATACGAGTGACCTCATCAAAAGACTTAGCTGGAATTAAAAGCCTTTGCACAAACTCTGTTTTTAACTCTGGATATTTTAATACGGCTAATCTAAATCCATCCGTTGCCACTACCTCTAAACCACTTTGACCAAACTCAAACATAATGGTGGTTAAAATGGGTCTAACTTGATCTAAACTAGAAGCATAACTAACCATTTGTAATATTTCGTTTAGAACTTCTACAGAGACGCTAATTTTTTGACCCTTAATCTCTGGAAAATCTGGATACTCTACTGAGCTCTGAACTGGTAATTTGGCTTGACTCGTGCCCGATTTTAGGTCAAGATGATCTTCTTTAATACTGATTTGGACATCTTCATCATTAAAAGAGTTAACCAAATCTCGAAACATTATACCTGGTATAGTCACTGCTATGGTTTCTTCTGTGTTTAGTTTTACTTTAGTTCTAATACCTAAATATAGGTCGGTAGCTGCTAAAGTTAGGCCGTTATCAGCAACGCTAAATAACACAGATGACAAAATAGGTAATTGGGGATTACTAGGAATAGCTTTTTGAACATTCTTTAAAGCTTTTTTTAAATCAGATAAATTAAGTTTTATTTTCATTATGGTTATTATTGTAACTTAGATTAATAACTGACGTTAAGATAATTTTTTTACTTTATTTTTTTAATGGTTTTTTCTATGTTTTATTATTTATACTAGTATTAGTAGTAATAGGCTGTGTTAATAAGTGGAAAAAACTGTTTTTTCTATCAAGAAAGGTTGATAATTTATATGTTACAAAGCTAAGGTATTAAGTTAATAAATTTGTTAACAAGAAGTTATTAAAGTAGTGAATAACTTAAGTAATCAACAATCGGCATTATTTGTTAGTACACTATTCATAGGTTATTAACAGAGTTATCCACAAAAGTGTAAAAGTTTTTAAATTGCTTGATTTATAGGGAAATTTTAATAAGTTCTGCCTTTAAATCATTGTAATCTTGAATCACCTCTTCGTCGTTTTCTAACAGTTCTTCAATTTTATTTTTAGCATGCATTACCGAAGTATGATCTCTATTAGAAAACCACTTGCCAATCTCTACGTATGATAAATCTAGATTTTCTTTAAGTAAATACATTGCCAAATGACGAGGGTAGACAATTTCTTTGTTACGAGCTGACCCTTTTAAATCATTCTGTTTAATCTCAAAATGATCACAAATTTTTTTTAAGACTTTCTGTGGTTTTAATTTGATCTTGTTTTGTCTGGTGGAATAATTTTCTTTAGCCAAGATATCATTGATCAATTCGTCATTTATTTCTCTATTTTTTAACTCTACTTCAGAGCGAATAATGGAAATAGTTCCTTCAATTTTTCTAGCTCCATCTACACTTTGAGCAATTTTTTCAGCAATTTTGATAGGCAAAGATAAACCGATGGCCCTTGATTTAATTAATACGATTGCTGTTTTAAGCTCGAGAGATGGTTGCTGAATATCAACCATTAGTCCAGCCTCAAAACGAGATCTTAGTCGATCCTCCATTAAGTTAATAGCACTGGGGGGCCGATCTGAAGTTAAAATAATTTGAGATGACAATTTAGTGAGTGAGTTAAAGGTATGAAAAAACTCTTCTTGGACAGCATTTTTGCCTGCTATAAATTGAATATCATCAATTAGTAGTAATTGAGCACTTCTAAACTTTTTTTTGAAACTAATCGCTTTTTTGCTGCGAATAGCGTCGATGATCTCGTTAGTAAACTCTTCGCCAGTACAGTAAATAACCTTAATTTGGGGATCTTGCTCCAAAACATAGTTACCAATTGCTTGCATGAGATGGGTTTTACCAACTCCTACCCCTCCATAAAGAAAAAGTGGGTTATAGGCGTCGCCTGGTCTTTTGGCAACAGCTGTGGCTGCGGCGTGAGCCATTTCATTACTTCCAGAAACAGCAAAGGTTTTAAAAGTATAGTCAGCTCTTAGTCCAGCCCTTCTTGAAGCGGTTAAAACTCTATTTTGATGAGTTGACTCTATGTTTTGTTCTGAAAAAAGATCTTCTACTCTGGTTGAGCCAACTTCTTGTGCAGAGTCACTGTGGTGAAAATTGTTGGCTAACTGTTGATTAGTTGAAAGTTGTTCTGAGTTGTGAAAACTATTTTTCTTTCTTTCTCGACTATCTTGTTTGGCTGACATCTGTTTTTGAAAAGCAATAATCTCAGCAGGCTCGCGAATTTTAAAATCTAAACTAATCTTTTTTTGAGCAGCATTTTCAATAGCGGTTTTTATTTGAGTATATAAATTCTTTTTTAAATTGGTGGCGTGAAAGGCACTGGGAGTAGAAATAATGCAAACTAGTTCATGTAGGTTGGTCTCGGTGATGTCAGTGAGGGGATTGGATAAGATCCAGGTATTAAAGGCTGCTGGAGATAATTGTAATTTTAGCTCTGCTTTGGCCTGTGCCCAGATAGTTTTTACTTGTTGTGCATCAAAAGTCTGAATAGACATAGAACTCACTTTAGTAAATATTAAAACGAACTTGTTAACGGGTTGGGGCAAGGACTTGTTTAAACTTACTATTTTTACTTAGTAAGTAAAAATATTTTCAATAGGCCTAGTTATATACATAGTTTTCCACATTGAAAAGGGGCAAAATTACTACCAGATTGGTTAGTTGAAAAAGTGGTAGTAAGACTGTTAAAAACTATTCCTCAGGGTCTTGGTAGTCACTAATTGAGTGTTGACCAGCTCTTTGGACAGGAGAATTTTCTTGAGCATTTTCTTGTTGCTCAAAAGTTTCTTTCTGAGTTGATTGATCGTTGCTGAAGCCCTGATAAGGGTTGGGTTGATTATATTTAAAACTATCGGTAATGTTTTCTTCACTGACTTGAGCGTTGAGAATCAGTTCTTCAGCTCTTTTCTTAGCCATTAACTCGTTGGGATCAGTAGTAATAACTTGGTGCTCTTCTGGGCTAGCCACCACTCTTAGCGCTACATGGCTTTGGCCAGCAAAGAAAATACCTTCTCCTACATCTGCAGAAACTAGCAACTGTCTTTCTCCTTCTGATAAGTAAAAGGTTTGGGCTAGAGTTGGAATTGAGGCCGAAGACTGCTTCATTAAAAACTTGACTGAAGCATTAGAAACAATGGCTTTGCCATAATCATTATTGATAAAATCTTCAACATCTTGAGTAATGGTGGTGATGGCTAGGAAATATTTACGCGCTCTTTTGGCCATAGAATAAATAAACCGAGCGCTGTCTGGATGCTGCATAAAATACCAAGCTTCATCAATCACTAGCAATCTTTTTTTAAACTCTTTTCTCACTCTTGTCCAAATAAAATCTAAAATAATATACATGGCGATGGGTCTTAGCTCATCTTCCATTTCTTTAACGCTAAAAATAGTTAGAGGATTGGTAATGTCAATGTTGGTGGGTTTGTCTAAAATGCCCCTAAATGAGCCGGTAATGAATTTTTCTAAACGAGCTGATAAGTCGTCAGCTTCTTCATTTTCCATACCAATTAAAGTTTTATATAAATCCTCCATAAGTGGCGGAACATTGGTTTGGGTGGTTGGGTCTGGAGTTATTCCTTTGGCTTTATAGGCAGAGATTAAAGCTCTGTCTAAGATGGCTTCTTGCTCGGCTGTCATTTGACCCAACATTACCTTGAGCAGTCCATGGAGTGATAAGATCTTTTGTCCTAACTCATTTGATCCTTCTTCATAAACCTGAGATAAATCAAAAGGATTAATTTTAGCTTTAGCATCAAAAGTAAAGTTAATATACTCTCCACCTACCATTTGACATAACTCTTCATATTCTTGTTCTGGATCAAGCACAATCACTTCAGTGTCAAACATGAGTTGGCGCAAAATTTCTACTTTTACGGCATAAGACTTCCCTGCGCCTGATTTAGCTAAAATTAACATATTGTAGCTTTCCATTTGGAACCTATCAAAGATCACCAGTGACTCGTTGTGTTCATTAATTCCATATAAAATTCCCTCATCCATGGTTAATTCTGAAGAGGTAAATGGGAAGGTGGTTGCTAAGGAGGTGGTGTCCATGTTTCTAGTAATCTGGAGTCGATCAACTCCCATAGGCAAGGTGGTTTTAAAGCCCTCGTCCATTTGTAGGGTTGCTTTTTTGGAAATGATTAGTAGTGATCCTAGCGTTGATTGCACGCTTTTGGTAATTCTGTCTAACTCTTTTACAGAATCGGTATTAATGGTGATGTATAGTCCAAATTGATAAAATCTTTCAGCTCCTGCAGCGAGTTGTTCACGAATGGCACGGGCATCATTAAGTTTGATTTCAGTACTAATGTTGCTGATTTTTCCAGATCTGATGTCGGACTGGATTTCTGCTTCCATTTCTGTAATTTTGCGTTTCAGGCTGTCTAAAATTTCAGAGCTATCCATGGGAAAAATAAACATGGAGGTGCTTAGCTGGTGCGGAAAGTTGATTAGAGGTGAAAGCCAGTTGGCTGGGACAGATCTAGGATAGCCTGCCACAAATAGAGTGCGAGAGTAAGAAGAATTAATTTTTTGAAAAGTAAAATCTACCTCAATAGCTTCGGGAGCAATGATGTCTTCAACTGTAACCAAACCTTTAGAAAATTCTTTAATTTTATCCAATTCTTGTTGCTCTTGAGAAGAGGTGGTTTCTTGGGTCTTTTTCTTAAAAAATGGTAGTTGAAAATTAGGGCTCATGATAATTTTAATTTATAAATAGTTGTTTAATTTTATTGTATTTCTGCAATTGGCGGTGGCTGAACATTTTGATCACTATCTTGATCAGCTTGAGTATCTGGCTGATCTTGGTTAAAAACCTCTCCCACTTTTTGCAACTCTTGGTTAACGATTGCCTGAGCTGGATCTTCTGATGGAAGTTCAGTGGGTTGTTTTGACTCCAATTGCGGTGCTTGAGTTAGATTAGGTTGAGCTGTTGGTGTAATGACCGAAGGGATTGGTGTTGTCTCTAATTGAGTGGTCGGTGGTGCGGTTGGTGGTGTCGGCGTTTCTAATGGAGTGGCTGTTTCGGTTGGAGAAGCAGTTTCTGGCAAAGTGAACTCAAACTCGTTAATGTTTTCTTGAACCACGTTAGTTTGTGATGGCTGCGCAGTTGGCTGAGTTGGAAGCTCATCAGAAACAGTGTTTATGGCTGTTGGCGGCTCCATGGGTTCTGGTAAGGTTATTGGAGTAGGTTGCGTTGGTTGAATAGGTT
>CAZTBN010000006.1:20487-24839 GCA_964611955.1 uncultured Pseudomonadales bacterium
GCCTTGACCAAAGCAGTTTGATATTCATTGCTATTGGCAACGTCTAAACCAGTACTGGCCTCAGAATTATAACTAGTGTAAAAGACCTTAATTATTTCTTGTGTTGTTAGCTGTCTAGAATAAAGACCAATGCGAGCGAATTGAGAAATTAAATGATCGCGACGCGGCTCTAGTACAGTTTTAGCTTTATCTACAATTAGTGGCTTTTCGTATTTATTAATATCAAACTCGGTTTTGCCTGGCACAATACTATCAACTGTTAATAATCCTAAATCAATGGTAGTGGCGGGAATACAAACATAAAAATTTTTATCTAACACATTTCTTTCTTGAATTAAGTTGGTCACAAAATCGCGATAGCGAGCAATGCGATCTCTTTTTTGAGTAGAATTAGACTCCACCTCTTTTTGTTTTAAAAGATTTAAATAATTAGTTACGTCTTTAGTTTGTGACTGGATTACTATTTGAATAGGAAAATTAAGAGAATTAAGCAGGGCCGCATAAGTATAAATCACCGCGTCTTGCTCTTCTTCAGCTAAAAGACCAAAATTCATGGCTCCAACTGTTAAAATCATCGAGGTTGTACCATCTTTAAGAATCACTAAATCGTTGGTAATGTCAAAAATTTCTAAAAATTCTTGAGCTGTAGCTTTAGTTTGCGGTCGAGTAGACATACCAATAAGTATAAACTAGTTATTTTTGATTAACAAACCAATTTTAATTCGAGTGAATTTCTAAAGGCTTAACAACCTCTCCTGAAAGAGAGATGGCGTAAGGACTAAACTCATAACCATCCTTTATAACCTCTATTGTATAGTCTCCATTTTGTAGTTGTTCGGAAATGATAAATTGGCCCAAGGCATTACTCTGAACTACAATCATAGTTTGGCCAGCGCTATTTTTTAATTCAATGGTAGCATTGCTGATTAATTCTTTATTGCCATTAAGCAACATACCAACAATAATGTTGGGTTTGGTAGGCTGATTGGGAAATGGTAGAGCTGGTACTTGTCGCACTGGCTCAGGATTATTAATGACAGTTTTTGTTTTTTGATTGGTGTTTTTGGTCGATGTGGTTGCTAAT
Organism: uncultured Pseudomonadales bacterium; assembly: GCA_964611955.1. GTDB lineage: Bacteria > Patescibacteriota > Microgenomatia > UBA1400 > PJMF01 > CAYVBW01. Next base: position 21,572 of record CAZTBN010000006.1, read on the forward strand.
TCTGGTTGAGAATTAGTAGTCGGAGTCTGAATATTTTTTGGTTGAGCTTGGTAGATAATCGACGCTTGGGGAATTGCCCCCATTTTTCTGGCTCTCACTTTTAAATTAGGTTTAACAGCTTGCTTGGTGGGATTGCTGGGAACTTGTATTTGATCGAAGGTTTGCAAAATCAAATTGGCTTGTTGGTCTTGAGCAAGGTCAAACTCATCGGTTTTTACCACTGGTTGTTGAACAGATTCTAAAAATTGTTCAATACGATCTCTTCTAATGTGTGAGGTGTCGAATTCTTGGGTGGGAGTCACAGCATCTTTTTGGGTTTCGTGCTTGAATGCATCTGGAATTTTGGGTTTTTTTCTCCAATAAAATTTAGTTGGTTTATAAAGAGTTTTAAAAAAAGTAATTATCCAGTGGTCTAACGGCTGTTCTTCAATTGGTACAAAGGCGGCAGCAAAACCAGTGATTAAACACAGAAGCGCCAGAGGATAGCGAACAAAATCAGGTAGATTAAGTTTATAAAAAAGGAAACCCAGCATTACTCCCAACAATATTTCAGCAAACTGTTTCAGAGTCATGTTGCCAATAATGTGAAATCTATAGCCAGTGATGTCTTGTGGTATTGGGTGTTCTCTCATATAAAAAGTTGTAACACAAACTTAACCTCTATTCTAAAGTAAAGCTGACAATGTCACCAGTTCTGGTTAATTACTAACATCAACTGTTGTAGCTGGGGTAATCAACGTTCCTTGAAAAGCTTGTCCGTTATTATCCACAAAAGTACCTTCAAAGCGATAAAAAGGGTAAATTAATTTTAGTTCAGCATCAAACCGATACTCAATGGTGGCCTCTGTGAGTGTGCCTTGTTGAACTACGTCTAAAGAAAGCGGGGTGGGGCTATTTTCAATAACCCTAATCAAAGAACCAATTTTGTGCTCATTGACGTTGATTAAGGCGTTGGCAATGGTAATGGGTGGTGCCGATGCCAACACTTGGCTATTTAATATTACCGCTTTAAAAACAAGTTTTTGTATTTGATTAGTACCATCAACCATTATTGTAACCGGAGCGTCGGTTTCATGATTAAGATATAACGGTAATTGATCGAAAAAATATGAAAAAGGTATTTCTATAATATTGGCATCAATCTTTGAGGCTGGTTTTAGGTGTAAATTGCCTGCGTAATATTTGATTTGGTGGTTGATGGGATGTAATTCAGAATCTGGTGACAAAAAATTAACAAAATCTAGGGCGGATTGTAAAGCTGAGTTGGAATTTAAAACAGGAGGCTCCCCCGAGCTTCTATTGGAAAAGTTTAATTCATTTATATTGTAATCTATAGAAAGATCGTAATCTTTGTTGGCATAAATGACGAGTCCATTTTCAGAGTAGACTTCTTGTAAGTAATATTTTTCCATCATAGTTTTAATAGCGATGTTCATTAAATCTGTTGACTTAATGTTGTTGATGGTGGCTTGATAAATATTTAATGGCTGAGTAATTTCTGAAAATTTTCCCTCAAACACTATGTTGTTGAATTGTGTAGCGCCTCTTTCTGAATTAGTAGTACTAATTTCTGATTTTGGAATTACTGGAACTGGTTGTTGGGGGGTAATGATTCTAAGAAATGAACTCACAATGATGCCAAGGGCAATAAAAATAAGTAAAATAATTATCCAGGTTGACGGCTTTGGTATCTTAGATAATCTGGGCGGTTTGGGTAATTTGTTAAAATTTCTATTAAAAATTTTGGGCATGATTTTTTTGTTTTGGTAATTAGCAATTATTATTTATTCGATCATTAAAGGCTTGTACAAGAATTGACATAGGTTCCTATTGGCAAAGTCGTTGATCCTGTTCCTCCAGTCATAAGCTCAGTTAGAGTCATGTTGTTGTTTGCTCTAACTCTTTCAAAGTGGAGGTGACTACCTTTTGAGTTGCCTGTGTTTCCAACTATTCCCAACATATCCCCCTGATTTACCTCCCTGCATTCATTGGAGTTAACTATGGCGGTGTTCTTGCGTAAGTGGGCAAAGCGAAACTTGTAATCATCATCTCCTATTTTGGTCGAAAGAGTAACGACGTAGCCATAACCATCATCATAAAGGCTTCCTGCACTACCATATTTACCAGCGCATAAAGTTCCTGATGTTGGAGCATAAATTTTCCAATCATTAGTGGGGGCGATATCGTAGGCATCGGCGTCTCGGTGAGTATCAATATTTCCAATTGTAGAATAAGGGGCGTAGGTAATTATTCCTGCTACTGGCCAGCACAAGATCCCAGTTGGTGGTTTACCAATGGAAAAACTAGTTGAACTTTTAGCTGAATCAGTACTATTTTCTTCTGTAGTTGAATAATTAAACTCAACTAAAACAACATTACGAATCAAAGAGTGATTATTATCTTGGGTGTATGTTTGTTTATAGGTAACGGTGATTGGTTCTGTGATTTCTTTACCAATCAGATCAGCCAAGCCCAACTCTTCGGCTGATTTAGTGGTGGTTCTGTTGGTTGGCGCCGAACGACCTTCTTCTTGGTAAGCCTTTTTGTTGTAAATGTGAGACTGAGTATCTGCAATATTGTTAATCACAACAGTACTGCCATTTTTGGGAGTAATAGTGATGGAGTATTCTACCTCGATAGGAAAGTGTGGTTCTGGACAACTGCTTTTTCCCAAACAATTTGAGTCTTCATTAATAACTCGTACTGTTTTGTTCACGTCAGCAAACATGGAAATTCCTGCCATTTTTAAGTGGTCGTAGTCGACATTAATTAAAAAAGCACTCAGAATTTGAGTCATACTTAGGATTCCGATCAGCGACGTTATGAAGACTGAAGATCCAACTATGATTCCAGCTGGGCCAAGCGCGGCGCCTGCCGATGCTAGTGTGGTAGTAAGGGATGTTGCGGCTGTAGAACCGGCGGCTGTAGAACCGGCGGCTGTAGAACCGGCGGCAGGTGTTAGGCCAGTTGCTGATGCAGACTTTGCTGCAGTTTGTGAAACTCCAGCTAATGGTGATGCTGATTGGAAACCCGATACAGCTTTACCACCAAACCCAGCTTGAGTTGTGACGGTTGAACCCAGATCGCTAATAGCCTTGCCTATAGATGGCGTGTCTATAAAAATTTTAGCACCTATTTTTTGACCAAGTAAACGGGCTCCTGAGAAAAGAGTTCCGCCTAAAAAACCGATCCCGGCTCCAACTGGGCCACCAATTAAAAATCCAGCACCAGTTCCCACGCCAACTGGAACTAAAGAGGCGCCGGCTTG
>CAZTBN010000006.1:24939-26745 GCA_964611955.1 uncultured Pseudomonadales bacterium
TTGTGAGCCTAGCTGGGAAGCCGCTCCTGGAGACTGAGGTTGGCCTGGTTCTTGTGGTTGAGCTTGTTCTGAGTTTGGTTCTGAATAAAGTTCTTCATTGGGAGCGAAAAATTTATCATTTTGAAAAATTACCAAGTTCTGGGCATAAATTCTGGACTGGTGTTCGCTGCGAGCCCTTTCGCTAATTATTTGTGCCTCGATTTCTTGATTAACTTGTGCTTGAGCCAACATGGTTGCCTGCTGGTGCAGGTATGTGGCACGAACCATGGCAAAATAATTAAGTGCCTGTTGCTGGGAAACTTGCTGTTCCTGCTGAACCAATTGGTTATAAATTGCTATTTCTTGCTCTGTTTTACTCTGCCAAATTTTAGTTTTAAGTTCTCCAATAAAAGTATCGGCATATTCTTGATACTTTTTTCTGATATCTTCAGGATCAGCGCTTTCACTTGGCTCTTCAGTTCTTCCAGCAAAAGCGTTAAGTGCTAATTTGCCAGCAACTTGTGGCTGGTCAGCTTTATTATTAGTTGGGTCATTGGCAACTAGCTTATTTCTAATATCTGTTTCCCATCCCAAAACGTTGTCGACTTCTTCTTCGTTTAACTTAATTTCCTCAGGGGCCATTTTACTGAGCTGGTCAAGTTCGGGATAAAGTTCATTGAGTTCATTGCGATAATGAAACCAATACTGCTTAAATAAACTTCTAATTTGATCTTCATTTGCTTGAAAAGATTGCACAGTAAAGCCAATTTCACCACACAGGGTAAAGAGTTTGCCATAACTGAGCGAGTCAATAAAGGATTCATTGAGCAAAGGGTTGGCAATGGTTAGACTAGTTAGACTAGTGTCTAAACTTGATATAGCTTGCGAAATTTTGGCTGGATCTGCGTTATTACCCAGAATCTGAGCGATCTGTTCAGAAAATTGCTGTTTGTAATGTTGAGCAGTTAGGTTCGAGAGAGTAAGAGCCTTTGTGTATTGTGCTTGGGGGTCTAAATTGGGATAAAGTTGGCTGATTTTGTTGTAATAATGATTCCAGTATTGGTTAAATAGATCTCTGAGTTGGATCTCATTTTGTCTGAATGTTTCTGGTGTAAAACCAAGCTCTTCACACAGGGCAGAGAGTTTTTCATCACTTAGGGAATTTATTAAGGTTTGTCCTAAACTGGGTCTGTCAAGCAATAAATTAGTCAGAGTTGAGTTTAGACTAACTATTGATTTGGCAATTCGCGATTGATCTGCACCGTCTCCTAAAATACGACTGATTTGCTCAGAAAACTGTTGATTAAAACTATCTGCTGATAAAAAAGGAAAAGTATAGGCTTTTTTAAGACTCGTCAGCTGCTCTTCATCTAACTCGATATTATTAGCAATTGTTTCTAAATTTTCTGCTGCCTGACGATGAGTAACAGTGGTAATGGCTGTTCTAAGTGGAGTTTGATCTTGATCATCATTCTCAAATTGGGCAAAATGATCATTAACAGCCTGTTGCAGTAAAAAGCGCAACATCGGGTTATAGACGGCAAATTGATGCGCTTGACGCAAAATCTTAAGTCGCACCATGGCGCTTTGAGGGCCATTTTCTAGTAACTGCCTAATATCTTCGGAACTGAGCGATAAAATTATTTTTTTAATGATCGGAGCAAATTGAGACAACAATAGTCTTTTTGTTTCTGGATCAAGATTTTCCAGTCTGAGAAGTGATTCTTGTCCTGGTATGGAATAGGCTGCTAATAAACTATTGACGACTAAAACTGAAAATGAGGAACTGAAAAGAGTAAGCTGGCGATCTGTTTCAGAATAAGGCTC
>CAZTBN010000007.1:0-16097 GCA_964611955.1 uncultured Pseudomonadales bacterium
ATTCCCTAAAATGAGAGAGTAGAGGTATAATCAAACTTACTAGAACTGAACGAATTTATTTATTTTGAATTATTAAATATCTCAAAATATTATGTCAGGACATAGCAAATGGAATAACATTAAAAATAAAAAGGCTGCTGAAGATAGTAAAAAAGGGCTTGTTTTTAGTAAGCTTTCGCGCAATATTAGATCTGTTGTAAGAGAAGGCGGTGGTGATCCAGATGCTAATGTCAGTTTAAGATTTTGGTTAGATAAAGCTCGAGAGGCTAATATGCCTAAAACTAATGTGGATCGCGCCATTAATGCTGGTTTAGGCAAGGGCCTCACTGGGGCATTACAAGAAGTGATTTATGAAGGTTTTACTCCTCAAGGAATTGGGATTTTGATTGTTTGTACTACTGAAAATAAAAATCGCACTACTGCTGAGATCAGAAACATTTTAAATAAAATTGGTGGCTCACTTGGGTCACCTGGATCTGTGACCTACATGTTTACTCGCACTGATAAAGGGGTTTACCAGCCCACTATCATGATTCCTTTACAAACTGAGGAACAAAAAGCTCAATTAATTGCTTTAGTTGAAGAACTCTTGGAGCTTGAAGATGTTGAGGGCGTTTATTGTGCCACTCAAGAGCTGCCAGAACTAGCAATGCATAACAATGATCAATAACCTATGAGACGCAGAGAAAAATTTGTAATTTCTACGATTTTATTGTCCTTTTTGTTTTTCGCGATTCAATATGTCAGTATTGATTGGAGATATGGCGCGATTGCTATTCTAGCAGTCATTACTTATTTAGTTTCTTCTTTTGCTTTATCAGATGATCTGCAGTTTCATGAGCGTTTAACTATTGTGCCTTTACCAACTCTGTATGCTACTTCCGTGGCCTTATTTTATTTTTTATTGCCTGGAAGCTTTCTCAGTCAGCTGCTGATTTTAATTTTATTTGGGATTGGTCTCTATGCTTTATTTTTAACTTCTAATATTTTTTCAGTGGTGAAGGGGAGAACAATTCAGCTTTTATACGCAGCTCAAGCTGTAGGCTTTTTTTTCACCCTTTTAACCTCATTGTTGTTCACCAATACCATTTTCTCCATGCACCTTCCTTTTTGGGCCAATGGCTTGCTAACCGGCTTAGTTCACTTTCCCTTAATTTTAATGTCTTTGTGGTCTGTTAATTTTGAGGATTTCATTGCTAAGGATATTTTGCTTTATTCCTCAACCATGAGCCTCTTTATTATGGAGTTTGCGATTTTACTCTCATTGGCTCCAATTCCTTTATGGAATGTATCCTTATTTGTGACTGGTATTTTATATTTGATGCTAGGTTTAATGCAGTCATTTTTAAGAGGCAGATTATTTAAAAATACTGTTGCTGAGTACTCCCTGATGGCAATTGTGCTAGCCTTGCTTTTTATCATCTTTTTTCCTTTTAAATAGTTTTTTTCTAAGAGATTATTGTTAGAGAAAACTTCAGTTTCATCTGGTTAATACTTGAAGATTTTGCAATAAATACTTGGTAATAGGGGATGTAGGTGATTTTTCAGGATTGAGTTTATTAATAACTTAAGTCTGGTCTGAGATCAGCTCAACCGCTTAGGATTTATTATTAAATGATTTATATTAATAAAAAATTCATGAGTCAATTAATAAAATATTTTTGAAAACTAGAGGAGAGGTGATGATTTTTTTGAGATCGATAGCGTGAAATGGAGGAGAGTGCTATTATTATTTCACGACCTATAACACACAGATATGATATTGTTTGATATAGTTAAGTAGTGTTAAAAATGTCATGCAAGAATGTGGAAAACTTAATATTTACATCTGGCAACAACCTCTACAGCTACATAAGTGTAGCTAAATTTACATTTTTGCCTCAAGATTTCGTCTGGTGCTGATCCACATAGCCCCTAGTCTAGGGGGAGGTAGATAGCATGTTGTACAAAACTAATAGGCTAAAATGTAAAAAACCCGAAGTGGTGTTAGGTTAAAATTATATCTTGGCAGTTAGTTTCAGGCCGGTTCCAAGAGACCTCGGAGTGGAGGTATAAAAACAGTTAATATCAAGACGCGTATTTTCATGAAGGCACTATGGGAGTGGGTGGAAGCCCTCTCTTCTGTTGCAAGGGTGTATATTCTGTCAGCTGTTATGTCGCACAATATAACTTTTGCGACGTAAGCTCAAGTTTGGCAGAAGAGCTCTTTTTTAAGCCTTTTTATAATTACTGTTATTTCTTGGCTGATTTGTTTGATCAGATATCTTTCTATAATCTTTCCTAAATTCACTCTCTTGATTTCTCTGTCTAGGTGTTAAATTTTGTTAAGTTGTAAACTCAGCCGATTATGGCTTGAGTTAAGTTGTGCTATTAACCAATTAATACTAATTAAGGATTTTGTTGTTTATGCCAGCAAAGAGTTTGCTTTATAATGATGAACTACCCAGCAATGATTAAGAAAAGCCGTTTTTGGGCTTTTAAAAGGCTTATTCTCTGCCTGGATTTAAAAAAAATACTAATTATAGATTGATGTATCAGTTTTATTTAGCAATTCAAGTTTTTAGTTAAATTATTAAAGGTATAGTTTAGTAACTCTAAATTCAAATTTTTTCAAACAAATATTACCGATTCTCGTCGAGATAATTTTTTGATTTTTTTCAAAGTCAGGCTGTTGATTTTTCAGCCTCTGTAAATTTGATAATTTTCTTTAATTTTTTCTGGCTTAATGAATTTTTGAGCAAAAAAGGCTGATATATAGCAGATAAGTAACACACCCCTTTTTTATCAGCCACTCCCCTATTCTGCTAAAAATTGGCTCCTCTGGATTCTTGAGATAATTTTTCTCACTATATCTTTCAGACTTGATATAATGATGAATACTATGAACACAGCCAGTTCTCTGCAACTAGAGATAATAAACTTTCTCGAACACCTTGAAGTTGAGAGAAACTTGAGTCCACTCACAATTCGCAACTACAGACATTATCTGAATCGATTTATTACTTGGCTAGAGTCACAAGGCTGTCATGATCTTTTGCAAGTTGATATGGACTTGATGCGCAAGTATCGAGTTTTCTTAAATCGATTTTTAGATCCTCAGGGTCAAAACTTATCAAAAGTGACACAGAGTTATCATGTAATAGCTATTAGATCACTGTTTAAGTGGTTAGTTAAAAATGACGTGCCGGTTTTGAATCCAGAAAAAATAGATTTACCTAAAGGACAGTCAACCTCAATGCAGTTTGTCAGTGCAGAAAAAATAGAGCGTTTGTTAGCTCAGCCTAAAGTTTCGACACCAGCAGGATTGCGTGATCGAGCTATTTTAGAGGTCTTATTTTCTACCGGATTGCGGGTTAGCGAGCTGGTGGGTTTGGATAAAGATAAAATTGATCTTGATCAGCGAGAGTTTGGTGTGATTGGAAAAGGAAGAAAACTGAGAATGGTTTATTTAAGCGAGCGAGCAGCTTTATGGCTGGAGCGATATCTGCAATCTCGGGACGATCATTGGCAACCGATTTTTATTAGATATTCCGGTACTCAGCCAGACATTACTGATGACGGAGCATCGATGCGCTTGACTAGTAGAAGTGTCCAGCGTCTCGTTCATAAATATGTCAAGCGTGCCAGGTTGGTAGAAGAGTTAACTCCGCATGGTATCAGGCATAGTTTTGCTACAGACTTATTAAACAATGGAGCTGGCTTAAGAGAAGTACAAGAACTCTTGGGTCATAAAAATATTTCTACCACTCAAATCTATACCCACGTTACTCAGCCCAAATTACGGGAAGCTCATCACAAGTTTCATTCAGACTTAAGAACGTCAAGTAATTTAGATACGCTGACAGAAAAATTAAAGATTAAAGAGTGATCTTTTTTTAGCAGATAAGATAAGAGAGTGCTAATTTGCTCATATAGATACTTTCATTGATGTATCAGTCTAAAATTAGAATAAAATTATTTTTGTTTCAGGATGATTTAATTATCACTGTTTAAAATGGACGGTAGTTTAGCCATATTTTTAATTAGTCTATTTTAATTATTTTTAACATATCAATATAAATACTTTAGATATTAAATATATTTTAATATATCAATATAATATTTTATATTTAATTAATATATTGATTAATAAAAAAAAGTATCATTTTTTTTCATACTCCCCTACTCTATTTTCTTAACTTGTTATTGGATCAATGTCTGATCACAAAAAATATTAAATTTCTGGTAAAATATTAAGACTAAGAACTTTGGGCTCATAGCTCAGTTGGCTAGAGCGCTTGCATGGCATGTAAGAGGTCGCGGGTTCGAGCCCCGCTGAGTCCACAGTGCGTTAAAATGATTTTTCATACCTGCCTAGCTGCGCGTCGTACGGTATGTCAAAATCACTTTAACTTTTTTTCCTAACTTCGTGTCGGACGGTCATAATAATTCTGCTAATGCTTTTTTTATAGAATGGATTTTTCATACCCATCGAGTTCCCCCTCACACGCTCACAAAAATTCTTTCCATGCTTTTTAGGCACATTGAGGATGGGGCTTGAAAGTATCTGTGTGAGAATAACTTGCAAAAAACTATTCTTCTTGGTCAGTCAAGGCCACTGTGGCTACGATATCTCCCGCAGCCAATTTCATTAAGATCACTCCTTGAGTCGGTCTGGTTAAGAATGGCAATGATTTTTTAGTATTAGGTAGTTGAATGGTTAAACCTTTAACAGTGGAGATCACCACTTCTTTATGTTGATCAGTAATCAACATCACTCCAGCTACTTGTCCAGTTTTTTTGGTAATATCAGCTACTTTAACTCCCAGGCCTGATCGTTTTTGCATTGGGTATTGAGCCAGGATGGTTCGTTTGCCCATGCCATGCTCAGTAATAACTAAAATCGCAGCTTCTTTATTTTGCTTGACTTCTTCATCAATGCTTTCTAAAGCCATTAAATAGTCATCTTTTTTAAGAGTAATACCTTTGACCCCTTTAGTATCACGATTAGAGCTTTTAATCTGTTTTTCATTAAATCTAATACACTTACCTTGACGAGTGGCTAAGAAAATCTCATGATTGCCGTCAGTAATTTGGCCTTTGACCAGTTCATCATCATCATTTAAGGCAATGGCAATAATACCGGTTGATCTAATATTTTCAAATAAACTAACCGCAGTCTTTTTAATTAAGCCTTGTTTAGTAGCTAAAGTAATATATTTATCTTTATCTTCTTTTTCATTAAGTTTTAAGATTGACTGAATTTTTTCGTTTTGTTTTAAGCTCAGGAGATTGACAATGGCTGTGCCTCTGGCGGTACGAGAAGATTCTGGAATCTCAAACGCTTTTAATTTAAAGACGCGACCTTGATTGGTAAAGAATAATAAGGTGTCGTGAGTTTCGCAAGTGATGAGTGTTTCTACCGAGTCTTCATCTTTCATACTTAATTTCACACCCTTGCCACCACGTTTTTGTGATCTAAAGGTGGTATCAGATAATCTTTTAATGTAATTTTGTTTAGTGAGTGCAATTACCGATGGTGCATTAGGCACTAAGTCTGATTCTGAAAACTCTCCAATTTTGCCCTTGACTAGTTTGGTGCGTCGAGCGTCTCCATAAAGAGTAATTAGTTCTTGAAGCTCAGTATCAATCACTTTTAAGATTTGTTTAGGGTGAGTTAACAGTTTGGCTATCTCAATAATTCTCTTTTTAATAGCAGCATATTCATCCTCGATTTTCTGTCTTTCCAAAGCTGCCAATCTTTTTAACTGCATCTCTAAAATAGCTGTTGACTGAAGATCGCTTAAACCAAATTTATCCATTAATTGCTGATGAGCTGTTTCGGTATCGGCAGAGTTACGAATAGTTTTAATCACATCATCTAGATTTTGCAGAGCAATTAACAGACCTTCTAAGATGTGAGCTCTATCTCTAGCCTCGATCAGTTCATATTGACTGCGTTTCACCACTACTTGCTGGCGATGGCGCACGTACTCTCCCAAAATTTGTTTAATATTCATTAACTGTGGCGTGCCTTCACTATTTAAAGCCACCATATTCATGGGATAACTGGTTTGCAAACGAGTGAATTTAAATAGTTTATTCAAAACCACTTTTGGTCTTGAGCCACGTTTAAGCATGATCGTAATCTGCAATCCTTGTCGATCCGAGTCGTCTCGAATATTGCGAATACCCTCAAGTTTGTCATTTTTAACCAAGTCAGCTATCTGTTCAATCAGCTGGGCTTTATTAACTTGGTAAGGAATTTCAGAAATTACTATTTCAAAGTTACCATTGTCTTCAACAATCTCAGCATTGCCTCTAATCATGATTTTACCTCTGCCTTTTAGATAAGCTTCCTTGATCTCATTAAAATCATAAATTATACCAGCAGTGGGAAAATCTGGACCCTGAATGTCTTCCATGATCTCATCATTAGTAATATCACTGGCAAACTGTCCAGCAATTTGGACTGGACTGGTTTCTAGTAACAGTGAAGTCAAAGAGGCTAATTCTTTAGGGCCAAGATCGGCTTGATATTGAGCATTAATCTGTTTCTGTTCATCGCTGGCAACAACCTCACCTTTATTTAATGAAGAGATGATGGCTTTACAAACTTCAGTTAGGTTGTGTGGTGGAATTTTAGTGGCCATGCCCACAGCAATACCTTCTGCTCCCATTAATAATAAATTAGGGAGCTTACCTGGTAAAACGGTTGGTTCTTGTAATGATCCATCAAAGTTGTCAATTAATTTAACTGTATTGCTATTGATATCAACTAGAATTTCTTGAGAAATTTTAGCTAGCCTGGCCTCTGTGTAACGCATGGCAGCGGGACTATCGCCGTCAACTGAACCAAAGTTACCCTGACCATCAACCAACATATAGCGAATGTTAAAATCTTGAGCTAATCTGACTAAAGCTAAATAAACTGAACTGTCGCCGTGAGGATGGTATTTACCCAACACATCTCCCACAATACGCGCGCATTTTTTGTAAGCAGAGCTATGATGAATGCCACTTTTATACATGGAAAATAGAATACGTCTCTGGACCGGTTTTAAACCATCACGCACATCTGGCAAAGCACGAGAGACAATCACGCTCATGGCATAGTCTAGATAAGACTTTTCCATTTCTTGCACAATAGAGGTGTGCTGCACTCTACCATAATCGGTATCAGTGGTAGTACCAACTGCAGCAATCACTGCATTTTTAATATCGGTGGCTTGTTGTTGTTCTTCGCTAGTTGGTGGTTTTGGGGTTGTATCTGCCATTTTGACTTCTTTATTTAATGATTCAAAATTAATTCATAAGACTTTTTTCCAGTTGAGGGGCAATGTCTTTTTTTCTACTCAGTTTGGGACCGATATCAAGCACGTTGTTAACTACAGTGCCTCCGAATGCAGCAGTTGCTACTGCTTCTGATTCGGAATCTAAAATCAATAATTTAGTATTTACTTTTAAGATATCGGTAATGGCTAGAAAAATTAACTCTACTTGTTCTTGTTCTTTGACTACTTGCATTGCTGTTAATAATTTTTGCTTTTGTTTTTGAATGATTGAGTCTTGTTCAACCGTTTCTAGTTGACCAATCAACACTTTTTTAGCAAACTTAAAAATTTTGTAATCATTTTTGACTAATTGTTCTGGAGTCAGACCAGTTAAATTAGATTTGGCTTTAAAAATATCTAGAGTTAATTGATCTAGATCATCAATTTGAGCTAAATCAGCTAATTCGTGAGCTAGTTTAATATCTGTTCTAGTAGTAGTGCTAGATTTGAAACCAACGGTATCAGACAAAATAGCAGCCAACATTAAACTGGCTAGCTGTTGATTAGGCTTGACTGGAGTTTGCCCCAGCTGTCGCATCATAAAGTACACCACACTAGTGCTGGAACCCCAAGTTTTAAAATTTAAGTAAATTGGTTGTGAAAGATCGAGATTAACTTTATGATGATCAACGATTTCCACAATTTGATCTGGATTTAAACCAACTAAGCGTTGTGATGCTTCATTATGATCAACTAACACGACTTTATCGTCTGGTTTAATATCTTGCGCAGAAATAATTTGAGGTGCTGGTAGTTTAAATCTGTCTAATAAATAGACAGTTTCTCCATTAATTGGTTCAATGATAGCTGCTTGAACATGATCATAACCAAAAGAACTATCTTGCTCAAACAGGTAGGCTAAAGCCAGCGCTGCTACAACGCTGTCTGTGTCTGGTTTTTGGTGACCGATAATGTAAGTTTTTGCCATATTTTTTTATTATTTCTAATTGATTAAGTCGCTTCGCTCCTTTCTAAGGAGTTTTACTCCTCAGCGTTTTGTCCCGCTAAGCGGGATCAAAGCCTGCTCCTCTGTCGCTTACTATTCAAATTATTATAAAGTAAGCTCCACTAAGGGGAGTCCCCTTAGAACCTCATTCTGATTATATCCTATGCAGCAAGCTGCAGGTATTTAATCAGAATTAACTTTAAAATTATAAATCAAGCTCTGCCATCTTGGCTCTAGTTTGAATGAATTTTTTGCGGGGCGGTACTTTACTGCCCATTAACACATCAAAAGTATTGTCAGCTTTGTTAACATCATCAATCGTGATCTGTTTTACAATTCTTGATTCAGGATTCATGGTAGTATCCCACAGTTGTTGTGGATTCATCTCTCCTAAACCTTTATAACGTTGTAAAGCAATATTAGCGTTAGGATTTTTTTGTTTAATGTCATTAACCATGCGATCCTTTTCTTCTTCAGAATAAGCATAAAGTTCATCATTTTTGCCATAAGATATTTTAAATAAGGGTGGCATGGCAACATAAAGATGTCCTTGTTCAATCACCTCAGGCATATGGCGATAGAAAAATGTTAAACCCAAAGTAGTAATATGTTCTCCATCCACATCAGCATCATTCATTAAAATAACACGATGATAGCGTAAATTTTTTGGCTCATAGGTTTCGCCTATGCCAGCACCTAGGGCAATAATCAATTGTTTAAGTTCAGCAAAATCAATCACTTTATCTAGGCGAGCGCGTTCTGTATTTAAAATTTTGCCTCGTAAAGGAAAAATAGCTTGAAAGCGACGATCTCGACCCTGTTTAGCACTACCGCCAGCGCTATCTCCCTCAACAATGTAGATTTCTGATTCTGCTGGGTCAGTACTCTGACAGTCTGCTAATTTTCCTGGTAGCGAGGTGCCATCTAAAATACCCTTGCGCGTGACAGCGTCTTTGGCTGCCCGAGCAGCTTGACGAGCTCTTGAAGATAATAAAATTTTAGCCACAATGGTGCGTGCAGCAGTGGGATTTTCTTCTAAGAAAGAGGAAAAAGTCTCTTTAAATACTTGGTATACAGCTGATTGAGCTTCGGAATTGTTTAAACGAGTTTTGGTTTGAGATTCAAACTGGAGATCATTGGCCGGCATTTTGACAAATACCACCGCGGTTAAGCCTTCTTTAAGATCACTAGCAACAAAATTTTCATCCTTTTTTAACATCTCATTTTTTTCAGCATACTCACGCAAAACTCTACTTAAAGCAATGGTAAAACCGCTAATATGAGTTCCGCCATCAGGAGTGTTGATGACATTAACATAGCTATCAATCACTTCTCGATAAGAATCGTTATATTGTAAGGCCACTTCAACGCCAATGGTTTTATCTTTTTCCTTATCCACCCATTCATCTTGAGCATAAAAAACATCGTGAAGCACATCTTTACCAATATTGAGGTGCTCCACCATTGATTTAATACCGCCTTCAAAGTAAAAATGTTTTTCAACGTCTACAATTTCGTCATTAAAAGTAAAATAAATACCAGCCATTAAATAAGCTCTGTCTCTTAACGCCTGAACTAATTTTTCGTGGCTAAACTCAGTAGTGCTAAAAATACTAGTATCAGGGATAAAATGAACTAAAGTGCCGGTGTGGTTGCTAATAAATGCGGTTGACTGTCTGGGAAAGAATTGTTTAACTTCAGCTTCAGTAATTTCTGCGACTGGTTTATTAGGAATACCTTTACAATAGGCTTGGTAATAATAGCGATCATCTCTTTTGGAAACCACTTGAGTGAGTTGTGAGAGCGCGTTCACTGCTGAAGAACCAACTCCATGTAAACCGCCAGAAACTTTATAAGCTGAATTTTCAAATTTACCACCAGCGTGTAGTTTGGTCATCACTACTTCTAAAGCAGATACTCCAGCTTGAGCATGTTTTTCCACTGGAATACCCCGGCCATTATCAACCACAGTAATAGATTGATCAGCTAAATCTTTAGTATCAACTAATTTTTTTTCTGCCTCAGTTACTTGGGAACGAAACAGCTCAATGGTTTTACCAAAGCCAGCAATAGCTTCATCAACTGAGTTATCAATGATTTCAACTACTAAATGATGTAGCCCTTTTTCATCAGTAGAACCGATATACATTCCGGGACGTTTGCGAATGGGATCTAATCCTTCTAGGATTTTAATTTCAGAAGCTTGGTATGAATTATTGTTGACCATGATTGTTAATAAATTAATTGCAGTTGGTTAAATAAAACTTAAATGCTGATTACTAGATACTATTATTTCACAGATTATCTTTTGTATCATAGATTGGCAGCTAAATCAAATAGACGAATTAGCTTTGCTTGGTGGGCAGAAAAATCAAGAAGCAATGATTTTAAGTTACCTCTCATTATAACTGAACAGGAATCATTTTTCAGGATCAATTTTGGTAAGTGCAAAGATAATTTAGATTGATTCTAGGGAATTTTTTTATATTAAACCTACTCACTAGATTATGATATAGATTGAGTAATTTGAAAGAAACAATGCTCCAGTGCGAGTCTAACATTAAGATTTTTTCGCAGATCTTGATAAGCTTGTAAAACGTGAGTAAGAATACCTGCTAAGTGGGACCTGTTGATCACTAAAACATCAGAACTACCTTCTAAATTGTGATGCAGATAGCTAATTAAGTCTGACAAAAATTGTAAAGCCTCTTCTCTTTTAGGATATTGTTCTGCTAGTTCAATTGCTTGAGCATGATTAAAACTAGGGTTGGCAATCTGTTTGGCTGTTTGAATGATGAGTTCTGAGCTAGGTTCGTCCTGTGGTTTTAATAAAGATAGATTGAGTTTTTCACATCTGGAATGAATGGTGGGCAATAATAATTCTGGTTGTGAAGTAGTTAAAATTAGCTGACTTTGAGCAGGTGGTTCTTCCAAAATTTTTAGCAAAGCATTCTGTGCTGGAATGGAACTTTGGTCTGAGTGTAAAATGACAAAAATTTGTCTTTGTTGATCGTATGAGCCATAGTTACATTGACTAATTAATTCTCTGATTGCTTTAATTTTGACTCCTAAGCCATCTTGATTAATCCAGACTAAGTTAGTATGAGGTTGAGTTACATCAATCAGTTTGTTTTGTTGCAAAAATAAGAGGACTTCAGCTTCATGATTCTGTTGTACTGAAAAAATAAGCAGTTGCGAGGTATTGTTGTGGTGAAACTCTGTTTTATTGCTTTGGGTCATTCTAGAGTGAATTAAACGCTCAGGGGTTTACCCTTTAACTTAATTATGTCATTATATTATATTAGAAGAAGATCTATTGTAGAATAAATTTATGCCTGCCCAAGATCCAGCTACCAGCTCTGTTAATCACCAGCCAGTTGATCAAACTCAACCAGTTGCTTCTCCTGCGGTGCAGGCTAATCCTGTTATTCAAGCTGGACCAGCTGTCAGTCAGCCAACTCAGTCTAATTCCAGCCCTAATAATGGAGCACCAGTTAACTCAGTCTCAGCAACATCGGAGCAAAGTATGGTAGCCACCCCCGCACCTACTACTCCACCAGCAACACCAGTTATCAGTTCGCCATCCCCAGGACAAACAGCTCAAGCAATCGTACCCGCCAAACCAATTGTAGAGTTGGAGGGCAATTATCCCCAGATTTTAAAAATTCTAGTTGCTAATCATGTTTTAACTGTTGAACAAGCTCACCAATTAAATGGTGTGCATTTAACTTCTAATAAACTGATTGAGGATGTTCTTAAAGATAGCGACTTAGTTTCAGAACTTGACTTCACTAAAGCTGAGGCAGAGTTAAATCAGGTCCCTTTTGTGATTGTTAATGATACTGGAGTAGCTCCTGAAGCACTAACTCGCATTGATGAGAGTGTGGCGCGACGTTACACTGCCCTACCCTTTGCTTTAGACAAAGAAGCTAAGATTATTAAGGTGGCTATGGCTGATCCGCTTGATGTGACCGCCATTAGCTTTTTAGAGCAAAAAACTGGTTTAAAGGTTGATGCTTATTACGCCACCACTTCCGAGATTAAGCGGTTAATCAATGAAAGATATGCTCAAGATTTATCCAGTGATGTTTCAGCTGCTATTGAAGAAACTGGGCCGGTGAACCCCAATGGAGAGTTAGATTTGACTGATGGTCAGCGCGGTGGTTTTATCAAGGCTGCTCCGATTAATAAAATTGTTAATACAACTTTAGATTATGCTCTGCAATCTCGTGCTTCTGATGTTCATATTGAACCAATGGCTACCAAAACTAGAGTCAGATTTCGTATCGATGGCATTTTGCAGGAAAAATTAATATTACCTAAATCTGTTCATGATGCAGTGGTGTCACGTATTAAAATTTTGTCTGATTTAAAGATCGATGAAAGGCGTGTTCCTCAGGATGGTAGATTTGATTATTCTGCTAGCGGTAAAGATGTTGACTTGCGTGTCTCTACCATGCCCAGTACTTTTGGTGAAAAAGTAGTGATGCGTTTATTAATGAAAAATCAAGCTGTGCCTAGCTTAGAGGAACTAGGTTTACGTGATTTGGGTTTACAAACTGTTAATAAAACTATTCGTATCCCACACGGTATTTTTCTGGTCACAGGGCCTACTGGTTCAGGTAAAACTACTACTCTCTACTCTATTTTAAATATGATTAATACGCCCAAAGTTAATATTATGACTTTGGAAGATCCAGTTGAGTACCAAATGACCGGCGTAACTCAAGTGCAGGTCAGGCCTCAAGCAGGACTGACTTTTGCTAATGGTTTGCGTTCTTTTTTACGACAAGATCCAGACATTATTATGGTTGGTGAGGTTCGTGATTCTGAAACTGCTGAGCTGGCAGTGCAAGCGTCTTTAACCGGTCACTTAGTATTTTCTACTTTGCACACTAATTCTGCAGCTGGTGCTTTGCCTAGATTGATTGATATGAAGATTGAACCATTTTTATTATCCTCTTCTATGATTTTAGTTATGGGTCAACGGGTGGTGAGAAAAATTAATGATAAATATCGAGAAGAATATCAACCTAGTCCAGAAGTAATAGCTGATATTAAAACAGTTTTGGGCACCCACTTCGAAGCCTGGTGTCAACAAAATAACAAAGATCCTAACAACATTACTTTATACAGGGCTAAACAAGATAGACCGCAAACTGAACCAGAATATAAAGGTAGAACTGGTATTTTTGAAGTTTTGGATATTACTGATGAGATTAAACATCTCATTAGTACTCAAGCTCCTTCAGATGAAATTAATGATTTAGCCATGAAAAATGGTATGATTTTAATGAAGCAAGATGGCTATCTTAAAGCCTTAGAAGGCATGACTACTATTGAAGAAGTGATTAGAGTGGCTGAAGTTAAATAATATTAAAAACGATTAATTATTGCGACGAGTGTTTAAAAATTTAATCAGAAAAAAATTATGACTATCTTTGACCTTTTAGACCAACTTATTCAACTTGATGGTTCAGATCTGCATATCGTGGCTGGCAGTGAACCATATTTTCGTATTGATGGAGAGTTAATGCCAGTGCAAAATACTCCTGTTTTAACCCCGGAAACAGTTAACACTTTGATTGATCCTTTGTTAAAAGAAGATCAAAAAGAATATGTGACGGTTGAAAAAGAGCTTGATTTTGCTTATCAGTTTCAAACAAAAGGGAGATTTAGAATCAATGTTTACCACACTAAAGGTTGTTTGGCTGCAGCTTTACGTTTAGTGCCCTTTAAAATTAAAACGATTGAAGAACTTAATTTACCTCAGGAGATACATCGTTTTTCCCAGTTTAAACAAGGGTTTGTGCTAGTGACCGGTCCTACTGGTGAGGGTAAATCAACCACCATTGCTTCTATTATTGATACGATTAATAAAACTCGGGCTGAACACATTTTAACTATTGAAGACCCAATCGAGTATGTGCATCAGCCTGTTAAATGCGTTATTTCTCAGAGAGAAATGAATCAAGATACTAAAGATTGGTCTTTAGCGCTCCGCTCTGCTTTGCGTGAAGATCCAGATATTGTGCTGGTTGGAGAAATGAGAGATTTTGAAACGATTGCTGCTGCCATTACTGTGGCTGAAACTGGTCATCTAGTTTTTGCCACCCTGCATACTGGTTCTGTGTCACAAACTATGGATAGAATTATTGATGTTTTTCCTGCTGAACAGCAAGGACAAGTGCGTCAACAACTAGCTTCGACTGTGGCTGCAGTGGCTTCACAAAGACTGTTACCTAGACAAGGTGGTGGCCGCATTCCAGCATTAGAAATTATGTTTGCTAATGATGCTGTGCGCAACTTAATTCGTGAGGGAAAAACTTACCAGATTGATAACGTCATGCAAACATCTGGTGGCCAAGGCATGATGCTGATTGAAAACCACCTAGCTCGTTTGGTCCAGCAAGGTCTGGTTTCTCAAGAAGATGCCACTAGACAAGCTTTTAGACCTGAAGAGATGATGCGTTTGCTGGGAACACGACCAGCGACTCAATAATTATTTTTTGAAGATTGTATGCCAATTTATAAATACACTGCCAAGAATGAATATGGCGAATCAGTCAAAGGTAAAGTTGAGGCTCGCAATAAAAGTCACGCTGCCTCGGCATTAATCAGTCGTAATTTATTGGTAATCGATATAGTTTCTATTGCTGATAGTTCTTTGAATTTTATTCAAAGTAAGTTTGGTGGTGTGAAAACAGATGATGTAGTTAATTTAACTCGTCAATTAGCAACCATGATTTCTGCTGGTTTACCTTTAGCTACTGCACTGGCAATTTTGCAAGAACAAAGTAAGCCTGCTATGTCAGCTATCGTTTCCAAGGTTTTACAAGATATTGAGGGTGGCAGCACTTTTGCTAAAGCTTTGCAGGAGCATCCAGGAGTGTTTTCGCGAGTTTATATCCAACTAGTCAGAGCTGGAGAAATCGGCGGTATGTTAGATGGAGTGCTGGAACGCCTAGCAGAAACTTTGGAAAAACAAAAAGATTTTGCTGCTAAAACCAAAGGAGCCATGATCTACCCAGCTATTGTGATGATTGCTATGTTAGTGGTAGGTTTTGTGATGATGGTATTTGTGATGCCTCAGTTAACTGCTATGTATAAGGATTTTGGAGCAGAACTGCCCATTACCACTAAAATATTAATCGGGATGTCTGATTTTATGGTTAAGTTTTGGTGGCTATTTATTGGCGGAGCTGTAGCTGGCTTTTTTGGTGTTAGAACCTGGTCTAAAACAGAAGCAGGTGAAAGAATTATTGATGAACTTCTCTTTAAAATACCAGTTATTGGCAATCTGCGTGTTAAATTAATTTTGACTGAGTTTGCTAGAACTCTATCATTACTCATTCATGCTGGAGTTTCTTTGTTAGAATCACTGGAAATTGTAGGGACAGCTATTAGCAGTTATTCTTTTAGAAATGCAGTTTTAGATTCTAAAGAGGAAGTAGAAAAAGGAGCTAACCTTTCTGCCTCCTTAGGTTCACATGAGGTATTTCCTTCGATTTTATCGCAAATGGTAGCAGTTGGTGAAGAAACAGGTAGGATGGATGAGATTTTATTAAAGTTATCTGAATATTATGAAAAAGAAAGTGAGTACGGAGTTAAAAACTTGACAGCCATGATGGAGCCGTTAATTATGATTGTTTTAGGCATTGGAGTGGGCTTTTTAGTTATCTCCATTATGATGCCAATTTACAGTTTAACTACTCAGTTTTAGCATTGCGTTGCATGATGACTGAAAAATAATTTAATTCTGATTTAATCCTCCGCAGTTTGCTGCTATATATTAATAAATCAGAATGGGGTTCTAAGGGGACTCCCCTTAGTGGAGC
>CAZTBN010000007.1:16197-20357 GCA_964611955.1 uncultured Pseudomonadales bacterium
GCGACAGAGGAGCAGGCTTTGATCCTCCCGCTCAGCGGGACGGGACAAAACGCTGAGGAGCGAAGCTCCTTAGAAATGAGCGAAGCGATTTTTTTGATAGAAAGCGATATTGATAGATATGTTATGTTAGATAAGAAAAAAAATTACTGCTTGTCAGAGATGGAGAAAGTATTATAAATTAGATATTAGATTAATCATATTAATTATCAATTTGGATTTAATAAGTAATAATTATTTTTAGCAAACTATTATGCAAAAACTCAAACTTCAGCTCGGTTTTACAATGATCGAGTTATTGATCGTCATTACTATTTTAGGAATCTTGGCCGTGGCTGTTTTATCTGCCATTAATCCGATTGAACAGATTAATCGTGGTCGAGATACAGGCAGACAATCAGACGCAGAACAATTATTAAGTGCTATTGATCGCTATAATGCTTTTCAAGGTTTTTATCCTTGGCAGGTAGACGCTGATCAAACTAATACTTCTGTGATGGTTAATGCTGATGGAGACCTTACAACGACTGTAGCTGAAGGCATGCCAGTGGTAGTGACAGCGTTAAGTCCTTGTGCTGATATTGATACGGATACTGCCTGTACTGATGGGGGTACAGATTGTCCCATTGTTGATAGATTATCAACAGGCGATGCTACAAATTCAGCTACTTGTCGAGGTGCCCAAGAATTAAAAGATAGTTTTATTACGCGCATAACTGATCCTGCAAGTAGATCGCTATATGTTTATAATAGTGGTGAAGCTGGATCTAGCACTTATGTTTGTTTTGTGCCCCAATCAGGTGCTTTTGAAACTCAAGCCTCTGATCGATGTGCTAATGTAGTAGATGATGTTGGTGCAGGTTTACCAACAGATATGGGCGCTGCTGCTAGAACTTATATCTGTAGTGTTGATGTAGATAGAGATGGTGACGAAGTTGCTGATGGAGTACCAATGGTTTGTTTACCATAATTAGTTTTAACTTAGTGTAACTTTACACCCCAGGCTTGTTGCCTGGGGTTTTTGTTTTAGTTTGCTATTTTCTAGTCCTGATCATATTAAGAAATTCAATAAGCTAATGTGTAAATTTTTGATAAAAAACGCAACCCGATTTTGTTTGCCTTATTTTCCAGCTCCTACTCTGCTAAGATTAAGCTATGTTTAACTGGTTAATAATTTTTAATCTTAATTTCATTCTCTTCCCCATTTTATTTATTTTTGGTCTGATTTTTGGCAGTTTTTTTAATGTGATTGTGCATCGTTTTGGGCAAAAAAATAAAAGTTGGTTTAAAGGACGTTCTAGTTGTGATGTTTGTCAGCACCAAATTGCCTGGTATGACAACATTCCGTTATTTTCTTATGTGATGCTCCAAGCTAAGTGTAGACATTGCCACACAAAAATTAGTTTAGTTCATCCTGTGGTTGAGTTTTTAACAGGAGTGTTATTCTGTTGGGCTGGTTTGGTGGCTGTGAATAGCAGTTTTTTAGTTGGTCTGTCATTATTCATAGCCCTACCCTTCTCTCTTACAGTATTTTCTATTTTATGGTTAATTCTTTTGTTTGATCTAAAATATGGCATCATTCCAGATGAGTTATCGTTTTTAATTTTAGTTTTAGCGGTTTTAAAGTATGTCATGCAGCTTAAATGGTTAAATTTTACTTTGAGCAGTTTTATGTTTGAGCTTATTTTAGCTGTGGGACTATTTTTGTTTTTTTTAAGTTTGCGAGAAGTACCCAAAAGGCTGTGGAATAAAGTTGGTATGGGTTGGGGAGATATTAAATTAATTTTTCCTTTAGCTTTATTGCTGGGTTTTCCCCAAGTTTTAATTGCAGTATTTTGCGCCTTTATTATTGGTGGAGTTTGGGGCATAATTTTATTAGTCACTAATCATAAAAAGTTTGGCCAAACTTTGGCTTTTGGACCATTTTTAGTGATAGGATCGCTGATTGCTCTAACTTATGGTACTCTGATCTGGCAATGGTATTGGCAGCTGCTCTAATAGTTATTCAACACTATGCGTGTTCTTAAAACTTTACTTTTATCGCTACTCTCTATCTCAATTTTGGCTGGTCTTGGTTTTTTAGTTATGCGTGAAGTATTGCTTTTGGTGACTATTACTAATGTCAAAAAAAGCCTCATTACCATGCGCGATATTGATGGCGAACAAACCTATCTAACTGACTGTATGAGTCGAGGTAGCGATCGTGATGAAACTGGTAGGGCTCACCACACTCAATTGCGTTTTGTTGAAAATGGAGAGTATGTCGTTGAAGTTGTTTGTAATCAAATGGATTATGACCCGATTGAGGTGGAACGAAAAAAATTGGCTTCTACAGTTAAACCACATCCTGGACAATCAGGCATAAAATGGGACACCGATGCCGGTTTAAACTTTTCTACCTTTAAGCGCACCGCTTCTATCTCGGTTATAGAAGGAGTAATTATTTCTTCTTTAAAACCTTCAACTATTACTAACTATCAAGGTCCAGACAGCGCCTGCCAATCATATAGTTTTCAATGTTGCGACCAAAATACTCAGCTGGGACGAGGAAAAAAAATTAATCAGGCTTTAGATTGTCCGCAAACTTGTTATGAAACTTGTGTAGAACGTCCCTTGATTTTAACTTTTACCACTCAACCTTATTACAACCGGATGACTCGCACTCTTAATATCAGTGCTAATCAACCAGTGGTGTTTTCTTATCTAGTGACTCCTAATCAAAATCCTGATATTAGTTTGGTTGCCTATGAAGAAAGTGATGACAAGATTGAAAATATTATCATGACTATTGATAAACTTTTAACTCGTCAACTAGATGACGTTCAAGTGCAAGTCTTGTTAGATTATGGTGATGGAGAAACAGCAGAATTTACTGGTATGCGTGGTCAAGTTGAACATAATTATAAATGTGCTAGCAGTAGCTGTTTATATCGTGCTACACTCAAAGTAGTTAATGCCCAAGGAGTTGAATCATTAGATACAACTCAAAATACTATTAAAATTCAAATTAATTAAAAAATATTAAATATCTATGACCAAAATGTTAACTGCAAAAAAAGGTTTTACCTTATTAGAATTACTAGTAGTGATTTCCATCATCGGCATTTTAATGGCTTTTGGAGTGGTGGCTTATTCCACTGCTCAGCAAAAAGGTCGAGATGCCAAAAGAATTGCTGACATTAAAGCAATGCAGAACGGTTTTGAGCAGTATGCTTCTGCTAATAGTGGTTTATATGCTGCTTGTGCCACTATGAAAGCAGATACCAGCATTTTTCCAGGAGGAGCTCCAGTTGATCCGAAAACAGAACCTGGTGATTATGACTGTGTGGCTAATCTCACTAACAATACTTACTGTATCTGTGCTGAGCTAGACACAGCCATTGGCAATGCTACTGCTAGCGATTGTACTGGTTTAGGTGCTACTAACGGTGCTTATTACTGTCTTACTAATTTACAATAACAATATGATCACTTTCCCCAAAATTTCTAAAAATGGTTTTACTTTAATTGAGCTATTGGTAGTGGCCACAATTATTATTGTGCTGACTACAATTGGTTTAGTTAGTTATCGCACTGTGGCTAGAAATAGTAGAGATGCTAAAAGAAAATCTGATCTAGAAACTGTTCGCCAAGCTGCGATTATGTATCGTTCTGAAACTGGGGAATATCCAGTTTGTGGTGGAAGCACTCCTAACACCTATTTCAATGGTTGCGTTACTACTTTATTTGACGCTGGTTATCTCACCGAAAGTGCTTTTACCGATCCAGTTAATGATTATCCTCAAAATTACCGTTATAGTTCTTCAGGTGGTATCAAGCGAATTTATACAACTTTAGAATCAAATAACACTGAATATAGTCTGACTTGGCCTTAATATGCAAAAACTTGGTTTTACTCTCATTGAACTTTTGGTAGCGATGACCGTTATTTTGTTGCTGGTAGGTATGGGTTTAGCTAACTATGTGCGTTTTAATGAGCGACAAAAATTGATCCAAACGCAAGAGTTAATTAGACAAGCTGTTTCGCAAGCGCAGAACTATGCCCGTAGTGGTAAATTAGAAGGTTGTACTACTTTGGAAGAATATGAGATGACTTTTGTAGGTACTGAGATTGAGCTTACCCCTGTTTGTGCAGTAGAAGCAGACACAGAAATTATTACCAC
>CAZTBN010000007.1:20457-26143 GCA_964611955.1 uncultured Pseudomonadales bacterium
AGATTGAGCTTACCCCTGTTTGTGCAGTAGAAGCAGACACAGAAATTATTACCACTACGCAACTACCAACTAATATTAATTTTGTAGTAGCTAATCCCACCCTTACCATAGTTCCGATTACTGGTTTAGTTTATGGACCAAGTGATTCCACCGGTCCTTTTACTATTTCTTTTGAAAAAACCAATTCAACTGATGAAATTAGTAGTGTGATTATTGACCATTCTGGGTCAGTTAAAGAATATACAGAATAATCGTGGACAAAGATAACCATGAATAAACAAACCGGCTTTAGTTTAATTGAAATTTTGATCTCCTCAGCCATTCTAGTGATTGTTTTAGTCGGTTTAGCTGGATTGTTGAGTTATGTGATTAGGTCAGATACACAGGCCGCCTCACGCGTGGTAGCTGCTGATTTAGCCCAACAAGGAATTGACTTTTTTAGACAAGAAAGAAGTTTTTTAGGTTATCAAAGACTTAAAAATCACTTAAGTTCTGGCACGATCTGCATTAATGAGCTGAATTATTCAGCAGCGATTGATACCCCTTTTGCCATCGTTGCTGGTCCTTGCAGTACTTATGCCATTACTAGCGACAGGGTGTCAACCTTATTTAAGAGAGAGGC
Source organism: uncultured Pseudomonadales bacterium (assembly GCA_964611955.1). Taxonomy (GTDB): domain Bacteria; phylum Patescibacteriota; class Microgenomatia; order UBA1400; family PJMF01; genus CAYVBW01. Next base: position 21,080 of record CAZTBN010000007.1, read on the forward strand.
GGAAATTGTTGTTGCTGATGAAATCCGGATTACAGTGACTGTGACTTGGATCACTGATGCAGGTAATGAAACCAATGCTTCCTCTACCACAATCTTACAGCCTTATTAAAGTTAGTTTCTTAAACTCACAGTCGTACTAAAAGTTTGAGTGATGGGAGTTTCTGTAAAACGCAAAGCTGTGTTATTAGTTAACTCAAACGAGACAGACACCAAAGTAGCTTCCTCCCCTTCTCTGCAGGTAACAAGTAAGTTTTGAGCACTTAAATCTTCACTGTTTAAATTTATAGATAAATCAGTTTGGTTAATGGTTAATCTGCTGTCTACTACAGTTAAACTAATTTCAGCTTGAGTAGGATCAATAAAGGTTAAAGATGTTTGATTGACAAAAGGACAATCAGTAATTTGATTAGCTTCTCGCAAAATTTGGGTAATTTGTTTGAGGGCGTTATCCCCTTCAGTTTTTAACTTTTGTTTTTGGGAGATTAAATTTTGGTTTAATAAGAATGTCATAAACAAGACCACTGAACTTAGCATAATAATCACGGTTAAACTGGTGATCACCAAGACTTCTGTGAGCGTAAATCCAGAATTATGCTTATGTTTAAATGACATGATGAAAGATGATGGCTATTAAGGTTTTTTACGAATCAACTCGCTTGTGCTAATTGCTAAGGAGCTTTTCTTTTCTTAAATACCTCTTAATTTGCTAAGGTATTTAATTAGAATCCAGCCTTCTTGGTGCAACTTCTTGCCACATCTGATGGAAAGATTTTATTTCCTCAGGCATATTGGTGACTAAATCTGGTCGATAAATAAAAGTTTCAGTCGGATTATAGCTGTTGTGCTCTAAACCCAAAGCTTCATCATTAAAATCACGATTCAAGTTAACGCCTGCCCAACCAACAAAGGTGCCAGCAGCAATTAGTTTTTTATCAACTATAGCAGTATCATTATAACTCTCACTGATTAACAGCTGATCTGCTACAAAGACACCTTCAAGGTTAGGAGTAGTGGTGCTAGGCAGATATTCTCCCGCTGTCAAACCATTGGCCAGAGTGTAGCCAACTTCTTTACCAATAGTAATATTTTGTTTCACAATAAAAGCTAAAAAGCTACCCTCCTCTACCGAAATAACATTACCTTCAAAATTATTAAGAGCATTAATAGTTAAATTACCATTGACAAAAACTATCACTTGTTGGCCGTCCTCAACATGCCAATTGTGAGTGTCGTTAATGGAGAGATCGCCATCATAGATAAAGAGGTTTAAATTATCTGTTTGCAAACTGGGCATAGTGCTTGAATTTAAGACTACTAAATCATTAGGTGCAAACTTTTTAATAAAATGATCATAATTTTGCAATCTGACTCTAAGCGAAGCATCAAGAGCATAGCCGTCAAGAGTTTGTGATCTTTCAGCATCATGAATTAAGGTGGTTTGATTAGCAGAATCTTGATGAGTAGTAATGGCGCCATATTTGCTCAGGGCAAAACCAGGAGTATTTTGGGCAGCTGCAGTATAGACATAGGGCAAAGATGAAATTAATGCGGGTTTACAGCTGTTAGCGGCGATACAAGGTCCAGAGGCATCGTGGTAAGGGATGTTGGATCTGATGCCAGTACTGCCTAGAGCTATTACACTACCAGCAATAGTTTGAAACCAAGGAGCGTTGATGACGGGCTCAATGGGACAACAGCGGATAATGTGGTTACCACCATTGCCATTAGGAGGCACTGCACCTTGCAAAACATTGTTATAAAACCATTGAATAGTAGTATAAGCTTCACTAGCTGGGCCATGACAAAAAAGTCTGGCTGCTTGGCCTAAAGTAACAGTGTATTGATTACCTGCAGCAAAAGTGATTGGTACCCAAGATTGACTCACAAAAGTAGGAGAGGTTGCTTCAATAAGACCTTGATCATTATTTCCAGAGGCATCAGTAATTTTACAGGTTACGGTACGCGCAGCACTAGTAAAAGCATTGATGTCAACTCGATCAACATAAGCACGAGTACCAGCATCATAACCAGCCAGAGTCGGGGTGAAATAAACATAGCCGTCAATTTTATAGTTGTTATTGAGTCCGTAAGAAGCTCCTACTTCAGTAGTAATACTTGAACAGACAGGACAAGGTGCAGGGGTAGGCGTTGGCGTTGGTGTTGGGCTTGGTGCTACGTAATTTTCATCACAGTCTACCCAAAAAGTAAATGGACCGCATGAAGTTGTCCAAGAAGCATTTTTAGTACAAAAAATGTGATTGTAACCAATATCTGGACTATCGCAATTAAAGCCAGGAGGAGCTGTGGCTAAAGTGGTAGCAGCTACACAGCCAGTGGGCAAACTGGCATTTTTGATTACTCGCAAGATATCCATATCTCCATTACAATAGCTTGACCAATAACCAGTTAAATTAGTGGTGGCAGTAGTGCAGCCATACAATACGCTGTCTAAATATCTTTGAGGAGTGACTTGAGCTCCATAAATACCCTCATTGGTGCCGATTTGTCGGACGTAACCTGAAACTGAGGTGCAAGGAGTGGAAGGTGGTGGAGGAGGTGTAGGGGTAACTGAGTTATTATCTCTAGAGTAAATTTTTATTACTCCGCCACCCCAACTGCTGTAAAATGTTGCGTTTGAGCCACTCCCCTCACCTGCATTAAAATTAGGAGAAAGATATGTAATTTTAACTTGCTCTAAATCATTAAAAGCCATTCTGTACCAATCTCCAATATCTGACGCATCTATTGTGAAGGTACCTATCCCAATAATGCCAAATAACTCCTTTCTTACATCATTAAGCTTTATTTCCCAGTATGTATTTGGCGATACAGGCACAGCCTTATTTTCTCCCACAATTCCACTTATGCCGAATTCTACCATTCTTATATACGAGTGACTGCCTGTTAGATAAATATCCATTGAAGCTCTATTAGGAAAACTAGTTGCATTATAAGTTAGAGTTGGATTGTTATATGGGATTGAATTTAAATAAAAAACTCCAATTGTATTTGAACAATATAAAGAAGATCCATCATCAAGAATCCAATAAGTAGCTATTGCGTAGTCTGAAGCAACATCATATGTTTTTTTGATATTCATGTTTGCCCAACTTTCGTATGATCTAATGGTGCTGGTGGCATCTACCCAAGTTTCACCATCGTAAAACAAACCTTTTACAATACCTTGATCAGGAGTAATGTTTATTGTGCCCCATAAATCAGTTTCTTCACCTACAATCCCATATCCCTCTGCTCCCTCAATGTAATCCCAACCTAATGTACTATTGCAAGTTGCAGCATATATGGGATTATTTTGATTACTTAAAAATAAAATAGATATCAATATGAGGATAATCAATAAATTTTTCATACATTAAAAAGTATATCTTAAATTAAGGAAAATAAAAACCCCACCAATATGGTGGGGTTTGAAATCACAAATTATAATATATTTATGTTTAATTTAAGCCAGATCTTACTCTAAAATCTACTTTTAGAATCCCATTTTCATCTAAGTGATTTCCTTGAGTATCTTTTATATTAACTCTCCATTGATATTCACCTTCTGGAAAACTTCTAAAACTCTGCATATATTCTTGTCCTTTGTAAATAATCGCATCTTCTTTCCACCCAGAACTATCCATTTTAATATATTCTCCATTTTCTTGTTTTTGCCAGATAGTAAAAACAATATCATGAGGATAGTTATTATCAGTAGAAATATCTCTGGCAGTAATTGCAAAAGGTATGCCTGATATTTCTCCAGTAGGACCATGTACTATTTCAGGAGTTTTAAGTTCACTAACACATTGTGAAACTCCAGGTATTCTAGTTTCATCAATTACTGTTCCTTGGGTACAACTACAGTTAACAGAATATTGTCTTGTTTCTGGTATAGATGAAACATTGCAGCTATCCCAAGTTTGATAACTTACTTGAGCGTATTTATAGTGTGCAGAGCATGCAGTAGGACAATTAATAGGACTTGGTGTTGGTTCTACAGTTGGCGTAGGAATAATGGTAGGTTCTGGCGTAGGGGTAATTGTAGGAGTGGGAATTGTAATATACGTAGGAGGTTCTGGAGCGCTAGGCATAATACCACCCTTATTATCTCTAGAGTAAATTTTTATTACTCCACCGCTCCAATCACTGTAAAATGTTGCGTTTGAGCCACTCCCCTCACCTGCATTAAAATTAGGAGAAAGATATGTAATTTTAACTTGCTCTAAATCATTAAAAGCCATTCTGTACCAATCTCCAATATCTGACGCATCTATTGTGAAGGTACCTATCCCAATAATGCCAAATAACTCCTTTCTTACATCATTAAGCTTTATTTCCCAGTATGTATTTGGCGATACAGGCACAGCCTTATTTTCTCCCACAATTCCACTTATGCCGAATTCTACCATTCTTATATACGAGTGACTGCCTGTTAGATAAATATCCATTGAAGCTCTATTAGGAAAACTAGTTGCATTATAAGTTAGAGTTGGATTGTTATATGGGATTGAATTTAAATAAAAAACTCCAATTGTATTTGAACAATATAAAGAAGATCCATCATCAAGAATCCAATAAGTAGCTATTGCGTAGTCTGAAGCAACATCATATGTTTTTTTGATATTCATGTTTGCCCAACTTTCGTATGATCTAATGGTGCTGGTGGCATCTACCCAAGTTTCACCATCGTAAAACAAACCTTTTACAATACCTTGATCAGGAGTAATGTTTATTGTGCCCCATAAATCAGTTTCTTCACCTACAATCCCATATCCCTCTGCTCCCTCAATGTAATCCCAACCTAATGTACTATTGCAAGTTGCAGCAGTAGCAGTTTCAATTGGTTGATTAGATAAATCAGATAAAGCAGTGCTATTATCTAAATTCCCTTTAATATTTGTAAAAGGTAATGTAATAGATGAAAAAAATATAATAAATTTTTCTAAAAGGTTATTCATAATTAGCTACCTCCGTGGAGATTAATCAATTGGAAATAAAAAAACACATCTGGACAGGAAAAAGTCAGAGCTTTAGTGTAAATTAGTTTATAATTTACGCTCG
>CAZTBN010000008.1:0-12923 GCA_964611955.1 uncultured Pseudomonadales bacterium
TCTCTTTCTTTTCACTCCAGAAAAGAGTATAATTATTCCCTTGTCAAAAAATGTTACTATTAATGCTTCATCTTTAAACAATCCCATTAAGTAACCTAAGCTAACGACAGTCTAACAATGAATCAAAAATATATTCGTAATATCGCTATTATTGCTCACGTTGACCATGGTAAAACCACTTTAGTTGATGCCATGCTTAAGCAAACCAAAACTTTTGAGTCTTATCAAAAGGAGATGACCCAATCTACTATCATGGATAGTAATGAGCTGGAACGTGAAAAAGGTGTGACTATTTTAGCTAAAAATACTGCTGTTCACTGGAAAGAGTATAAAATCAATATTCTGGATACTCCTGGACATGCTGATTTCTCTGGAGAAGTGGAAAGAGTTTTAAATATGGCCGATGGCTGTATTTTGCTAATTGATGCTGCTGAAGGTGTCTTATCTCAAACTAAATTTGTGTTACGTTTGGCTTTAAAAATGAAGTTACAGCCCATTGTCATTATTAATAAAGTTGATCGTAAAGATCAAAGAGTCAAAGAGGTTGAGGCAGAAGTCAGTGATCTATTTTTAGAATTAGCTACTGATGAAGCTCAACTCAATTTTCCAGTCCTGTATGCTAAAGGCATCAAAGGCATTGTTGGCACAAAACTTGAACTTAAAGAAGATCAATCTTTTTATATTAGCGATAGCGATAATATGGAACTGTTGTTCCAAACTTTAATCGATACTATTCCTGCTCCTAGTGGTGATCCTGATGCGCCTTTGCAAATCCAAGTTAATTCTTTAGATTGGGATAATCATTTAGGTAAAATTATTATTGGTAGAATTTTTCAGGGAACTGTTAATAAAGGCGACAAAATTTGTATTATCAAACAGTCTGGTAAAAAGCTTATGGCCGATGTGGAGTATCTGTTTACTCATCAAGGTTTAGAAAGACAACTGACAGACTCTGCTCAAGCTGGAGATATTATTGCTTTGGCTGGTTTACCTGATCCTAAAATTGGAGAAACTATTACTGATCCGGCTCATCCTGAACCATTACCTAAACTGGAAATTAGCGAACCTACAGTCAAAATTCAATTATCAGTCAACACTTCCCCATTTGCGGGTCAAGAAGCCCAGTTTTCCACCTCTAGACAACTCAGAGATAGATTAGATAGAGAACTAGAAACCAATGTTGGCTTAAGAGTTGAACCGAATCAAACTGGAGATGGAGTCACTTTAATCGGTCGAGGAGAATTACACTTGGCAATTTTAATTGAAACTATTCGTCGTGAAGGCTATGAATTCTCTTTATCTAGAACTCAAGCAGTTTTAAAAACAGAAAATGGACAAACTTTGGAACCATGGGAAGAAGTATTTATTGAAGTGCCTGAAAAGATGACTGGTGAGATCACTGCCAGTATGGCCAAAAGACAAGCAATCTTAAAAGACATCAAACAAATTAAAAGTGGCGTGCGGTTTGAATATGAAATTTCTACTGCTAATCTAATTGGTTATCGACAAGAGTTATTAACTTCCAGCTCTGGAGAAGGAGTTATTAATAGTATTTTCTTAGAGTATCGACCGCAAGGCCCGCAAGCAGAATGGTATCGTGGAGGCGCGATTATTTCTCAGCAACAAGGTCAAACTACTGCTTATGCTTTGGAAAAGTCACAACAAAGAGGCAAAATGATTGTTAATCCAGGAGAACAAGTTTATGCCGGCCAAGTAGTTGGTTTTAATAACAGACTAGAAGATATGATTATGAATGTGGCTAAAGGCAAAAAGATGACTAACATGAGAGCAGCTAGTGCTGAAAATCTGGTCGTGTTAGCTCCAGCCTGGAAACCTTCTCTGGAACAGTTCCTAACTTTAATTGCCATTGATGAAATGCTAGAGGTCACTCCGTTATCTTTGAGACTGCGCAAAAAAAATATCACAGCAGCTCTCAAAAATTACTAAACTTTGCTTCAACTTTTAAATCATCTAGCTAAACGTAGCTCGCAATGACTGGAGCTAGGTTAACTTTGTCTTGCCATTGAGAGAGTAAAGTTTTATTTTTCAATTGAACTAATTCTTCATGATAAGCTGGTACTTTTTCATTTTGATAATAAATACCGGTCATGATCTTTTCTCGATCAGAATGACAGAGATCAAAAGCAGCCTGCCAATTATGCGTATCGTGATTTTCTAATTCTAATAAATGCTCTTTATACCAAGCAAAATCATGCACTTTATTAAAAGTAACGCATGGTTGAATAATATCGATTAAGGAAAACCCACGATGCATAATGCCAGCTTTAATAATTTCCTTCAGCTGTTTATAATTATTAGCATAACCTTGAGCCACAAAAGTGGCCTGTAAAGACAGGGCTATTTGCAACGGATTAAACGGTCTTTCAATCAAGCCTTCAGGAGTAGTTTTAGTCACTGTACCTTGAGGAGTAGTGGGTGATGCTTGCCCAGTGGTCAAACTATAACGCCAGTTATTATGCACCAACATGGTAATGTTGTGATTGCCTCTGGCAGCAAACATCATGTGACTCACTCCTTCTCCATATAAATCACCATCGCCACCTACCACAATCACTTTTAAGTCGTGATTGGCTAGCTTAGCTCCAATGGCATTAGGCACTTCGCGACCATGTAAAGAATGAATACCATAAGTGCGGTTAAAATCAGCTTCGTTAGGAGCACAGCCAACACCATAAATAATTAAGACATCTTCGTGTTCTAGCGCTAACTCTTCTAAAGCAGCATGAAAGGCTCTTAAAATGCCAAAATTGCCACAACCAGGACACCAGGTAGGGATAATTGGAGATTTAATTGATTGTTTGGTAATTTTCATAATTAAAATTTAAATATTAAGTGATTGTTAACAAATTATAATTGTTGAATTAATTCTTCTGCGTAAAAAGGACGACCATCATAACGTCTGATGTGACCGTCCATTTTTATATCAGTTTCCTGTTTAATCAATTTTTCTGCCTGGCCATCACTATTGCCCTCTACCATAATTAATTTTTTAGCTTGAGTGGCTAATTTAGTAAAAGCTACCACTGGGAAAGGCGATAAGCAAGGCAGGTGAATCGCATTAATTCTCTGTTTTGGATCTAACTTGATGAGCTCCATTAAAACATTAATGGTGGAACCCCAACTAACCAGGGTAATGGCTGCATTTTTAGGACCGATCAAAACCGGTTGAGGCAACTCAGTCAAAATGGTTGCCATTTTACGAGCTCGTTTATCAACAGCAGCTGTAATCACGTGAGGATCTTCAGTGGCTAAACCCCATTGATCATGCTCATAAGAATTAGTCAATTGTAAACCAAATTCTTGTCCTGGAATACTTCTTGAAGAAATACCAGATTTAGTATCTTGATAACGTAAATAACTTTCTTCTGCTTTAAGTTGCTTGGTGTCAGCCAAACTTTGTCTCTGATTAACAGTGACAGCTTCTGGCTTAGCCATAGTTTGATGTGACTCTAAAATATATTTATCAGAAACAATAATTACTGGCAGCTGATATTTTTCAGCTAGATGCATGGCTTTTTTGGCTAAATCATAATGCTCTTGAACTGTGCCAGGAGTTAAAACTACTTTAGGGAAATTACCGTGACCGGCTGTTAAAACAAAGGATAAATCAGCCTGACCTGTCCAGGTAGGAACACCAGTAGCTGGACCAGGACGCTGAGCCTCAAGTATAACTAAAGGTATTTCAGCCACGCCTACATAAGATAAAGACTCAACCATTAAAGCAAAACCACCTCCGGAACTACCAGTCATAGCTCTCACACCAGCTACTGAGGCTCCAATGGCTTCATTAATAGCTCCAATTTCATCTTCAACTTGTTTAACCACAATGGGTAATTGGTGCTTGTGATCATTTAAAAAAGTTAACAAACCGGTGGCAGGAGTCATTGGGTAGGCGCTATAAAATTGCAAGCCTCCGGCTAAAGCTCCTAAACCTAGAGCTTCATTACCATTTAATAAAATTTGATCATCTTTTTTAACAGGAATAGCTTTAATAGGTTTAATTTCTTTGCCGCTTTCTTGATAACCATAAGCCAGTGCTTCCTGATTAATCTTAATTAATTTTTCGTTATTTTCAAAAGCATCGGCAATAATTTGCTGACAGATTTTTAAATCTAAACCTAAAATTTGAGCGGAAACACCTAAGGAAATGGTGTTGGCTGCCAAAACAGTGCCTGTAATTTCTTTAGCCCAAGTAGCCATAGGAAAACTGTGAAGCTGGTTTTTATACTTTGCTGTAACAGCTTCTGGCAACTGTCCAAAATCAGAATTATAAACAATCACTGTGTCTTGAGAAATTTCTTGAGCATGGATATCAAAACTATCTTGAGTATAAATAATAATGACATCTAACATTTTTTTCTGACAAGAGGCGTTATCGAAATCAGCATAAACCTGACCAGTCTGGTGACCACCTCTAATTAAAGAGGGATATTCAAGATAATTAAAAGCCTGCATACCATGTCTTTTGGCAATTTTTGCCATTAGCATTGAAGCCAGCATGACACCGTGGCCTGCTTCTCCGGTGATTTTCCAATTAAAAGAAGAGTTTATTTTCTCCATAAATTTATTAAATAATATGTAATTAATTCGCTTCGCTCATTTCTAAGGAGTTTCACTCCTCAGCGATCAAGCTAAAAGCTTGATCTGCTCCTCTGTCGCTTACTTAATATTATTTGTAATGTAAGCTCCACTAAGGGGAGTCCCCTTAGAACCCCATTCTGATTAGATCCCAAGCAGCAAAGCTGCGGGGTGTTGAATCAGAATGAATATACAAGAAACAGTCCTTATATTATTCCAATCCAAATAAAAGTCAAATACCACAAATGGTTGACTTTTTTAAGGTTTAATTCAGTAATCTTTTCTAGAATAATCTTAAAGAACATTGTTTATCTTAACTCTAATAATCATGCAAAACAACGATAATTTGAGTGCCCTTGAACTCCAGGCTCGAATACTAAACTTAAAAAAGGAACTGGATCAAAAATCAAAAATCGAGATGATGGCGGCACTTGAATCATCGCAGCAGCCTGCTAATTTTAACTATCTCATCAGTTATCAAGGGAATCGATTTAGCTATCTAGACAAAAATCAACTCATTGCTGTTATAATTGGAGCTCTACTAATTTTGGTTGCTAGTAGATTACTCTATGAAAACTAATTTTTTTACTTCTGTAATTTCTTTTTTACCAGCTCTAGCTTGGGCTGGTTTAATTTATGTTTTCTCAGCCCAACAGGCCTTGCCATCTCTAACTCTGTCTTTAGCAGATTTTATCTTTAAAAAAACAGCTCATATCTTTGTTTATTTAGTCTTATATTATTTATTAATTAGAGGTTTTGCTAAATTAAATTATAAATTTGAAAAAATCTGGTTCCTAACATTAGTCATCTGCGCGTCTTACGCAGTGTTAGACGAGTTACATCAATCTACTGTTACAGGGAGAACCGCCACTTTAATTGATGTTGGTTTTGATTTTGCTGGAGCTAGTTTAGTGGCCTTACGAAAATTTAATTATATTTAAATTAAAATAGTCAAAACTCATACTTGACTTGATACATCAAACTAATACACTTAAGATCAGACATTAAAATTAATATATTCACCTAAGGAAACTATGACAAAATCACAATTGACCAACTCGGTTTCAAAAAAAGCACATTTACCTAGAAGAGCAGCTCAAGAAGCTGTTGATACAGTTTTTGATGAAGTGATCAGATCACTAGAAAAAGGAGACAAAGTAGTGATTTCTGGTTTTGGCACTTTTTACATCAATAAAGTTGATGATAAATTAGTGGTTCCTTTTGGGGAAGAATCCAGAAAACAAACTGTCAAATCCCACCGCGTGGTCAACTTCCGTGTGGGCAAACCATTAAGAAAACGAGTCTGGTAATTTACTGGCTTTTTAATCAAAATTAAGCAACAACTATGCAAAAAAACATGGTTGTTTTTTTAGCAACCAATTGAAAAATGAAAAATTTATCTCTTTGGAGATTGTCTCTTACGACGGGCCTTACCACCTCTGCCAGGTTTACGAGTTTCTTTCATACGAGAATCTCTAGTCAATAAGCCTTCTTCTTTTAAGAAAGATCTCAGTTTGGGGTCGTATTGTTCTAAAGCTCTAGCTAAACCATGAACAATGGCTTCTAACTGAGAAGATTTTCCAGATCCGGTAACATGAACAGTAACCGCAAACTCGCCCTCAGTTTTAGTCAACACAAAAGGTAAATTATATTTAGCAGCTGCTAAAGGAATATCAGCAAAATAATCTTTAACCAGTTCATCATTTACCACAAACTCACCTTTTTGAGGATAAATTCTCACTCTAGCAATAGCCACTTTACGTCTACCTAACCCTTCAGTATAAGTTCCTTTGGGATAATTAAAAGCTTTTACTTTTTTAGTAATAGTGGTAGTTTTAGCCTCACTTCTATCAGCTCTCTTGGCTGCTTTAACTGCTTGGGTAATTTGCTGATTATGTTTCATAAAATCACTTGGTTAATTTATCTTGATATGGATGTTCGGCAGTGGGAAAAGTTTTAATTCTAGCAAGTCTTAAATTTCTAAATTTATTTTTAGGCAACATATTTTTGACAGCATGAGCAATCACTTTTTCTGGATTTTGCTTAATCATTTCTTTAAATACCATTTGTCTAAAACCACCTGGAAAACCAGAATGCCAAGAATATGTTTTGGTGTTTTCTTTATCTCTAGTTAAATCAACTTTAGTAGCATTAATCACCACCACATAATCTCCATTATCAGTATGAGGAGTGTAAGTAGGTTTATTTTTACCCATAACTAGTTGAGCAATCTCGGTTGCTACCCTACCCAACACTTTTCCTTCCACGTCAACTACGTGCCAGTTTCGAGCTATATCTTCTTTACGTAACATAAAAGTGTGTTTTTTTTGCATGTTGATTATTCTTTATCTTTTTTAGTTTCTTTACTAAAACTCCCTAAGTTAGCTGGCTGATTGATTAATTCTAAGCGATACATGGAGGTATTGTCGCCTCTACGTTTGCCAACTTCTTTGAGCGAGGTAAAACCTGATTTGCGATCAGTAAAAACAGGAGCTATTTTGTCTACCAAAGTATTGACGACATCGCTTTTACCAAAAACTTTATGTAACTCTCTTCTAGAAGTCAGTGAGTTATCTTGAGCCTTGCTGATAGCCTTATCAGCCAAACGTCGAATCTCTTTGGCCTTAGTTTGAGTAGTGGTCACATGACCATGTAAAAACAATGATCGTAATAAGGACTCAAATAAAATTTGACGTTGACCTGAAGTTCTATTTAGTTGTTTGCTTTTAACTCGATGTCTCATAGCTTTTAATATTAATTATTTCTTAAATGAAACTTCCTTTTTTTCTAAAGCTTTAGCAATCACTTTCACACTTTTTTCGCCAATATTTTTAACTTTAGCCACATTTTCTTCTTCAGCTTCAATCAAATCTCTCACATTGTGATAACCGCCTCTGCGCAAAGCATTGGCAATTCTAGTAGGCAAATCTAATTCTTCAACTGTTAATCTTAAAATTTCTGCCTCTTTAGGGCTGAGTTCATCTTCTACTTTAACTTCTTCAATCACCACCGGGTCAAATACTTGATTGAATTGCTTCACTAAAATTTGTGCAGCTTGATCCAAAGCATCTTTAGGAGTAATGGTGCCATCGGTTTTAATATCAAGAATTAAGTTGTCAAAATCAGTTCTACGACCCACACGAGTGGCTTCAATTTTATAGGAAACATTTAAAATCGGTGAAAAAATTGAATCAACTTCTAACTCTCCAATTTCTTTGTCAGTAGTAGTTTCGCCAATGCGATAGCCAATACCAGATTCAAGAGTTAATTCCATGATTAAACTGGCATCTTTAGCTAAGGTAGCCAAATGCAAATCAGGATTAACAATAGTAAAACCAGCTTCGCAGTTAATATCTTTAGCAGTGACCACAGCTGGACCAGCAACTTCGATTCTAGCCAAGCCTTTATCATGAATATCTGCTTGGACTCTCACTTGTTTTAAATTTAGTAATAGCTCAACCACATCTTCCTTCATGCCTTTAATAGTAGAAAATTGATGTTCAACACCTTCAATTTTAATAGCAGTGATCGCTGCTCCAGGTAAAGAACTTAACAAAACTCTGCGTAAAGCATTACCAACAGTATGACCATAACCATTTTCTAAAGGTTTGATGGTTAATATAGAATGACTAGCCGATTGTCTATCTTCTGTAATGACAAAACTCGGATTCATGTATGGATATTGTTTAAGATCTAGACTCATAGTTATTGCTCCTTGTTTCTCCTCCCTTGCTTAAAGCAAGGAATCTGTGTACTGGATAATTAATAAATATTTTATAAATTAAATTAATAGTTATAATTTTTAACGACTGTAATATTCAACAATGAGTTGCTCATCAATATTAGCGGCAACTTCAGCTCTTTCAGGAAAACGAGCCACTGTGGCTATGTTGTGTTTTCGTTCTAACCATACTGGAGTCACATAGCTTTCATTATTAAAAACAGAGGCAACTGCTGGAATAGTGATTGAATCTTTTTTAAGTTGGATTACATCACCAATCTCAACTAAGTAAGAAGGCACGTTCATTTTAGTGCTATTAATCTGAATGTGATTATGACAGACCAATTGACGAGCTGCAGCTCTGGTAGGAGCCCAACCCAAACGATAAACCACATTATCTAATCTTCTTTCTAAAAATACTAGTAAGGCCGTACCTGTACCTAAAGAGCTTTGTTCGGCTAAAACAAACAGCTTTTTAAGTTGTTTTTCTAAAACCCCATAAATATATTTAGCTTTTTGTTTTTCTTTGAGTTGAACTCCATAATCAGAAAGTCTGCGAGCTCTTTTGTGTCCATGTAAACCAGGAACTACATTAATTCTTTTAGCTGTTTTTAAAGCATTGGTTTTAAGCCCTAAGTCTTCACCGATGCGTCTCTGTAATCGTTGTTTTGGTCCGGTATATCTAGCCATTTTTGTTCTAGTATCTAATATCTAGTATTGATTATTTAGTAAAATTAAATTGATAAATTAATTTCTTTGTTTTCTGGGTTTAGTGCCATTATGAGGCACTGGTGTCATATCTGCTATTAAAGAGATTTCAACACCCCTAGCTCTTAAAATTCTTAATGCTACTGAACGTCCTGGGCCTGGTCCTTTAATGAAAACTTCAGCATCCTTCATGCCCATCTCAATGGCATCATTAATCGCATTCGTAGCTGCCACATTAGCTGCATAAGAAGTGGATTTTCTAGAACCCTTAAATCCTGCTTGCCCTGTTGAAGACCAAGCAATCACATTACCTTTTAAATCGGTAATACTAACGATAGTATTATTAAAAGTAGCAGTGACATAAACTCTAGCTTGAGCCACTACCTTTTGATTTTGTTTTTTTTGTTTATAGTTTGCCATTATGCTTTAATTTCAATCTAAGTAATATTATTCTTTAGTTTTAGTCTCAGTCGCGGCTTCAGCTGCGGTGGCCACCTCTTTACTAATGGCACCCACTGTTTTTCTCTTACCTTTGCGAGTACGAGCATTAGATCTAGTTCTCTGTCCTCTAGAAGGTAAGCCAGCAATGTGTCTTAAGCCTCGATAAGCTTTAATTCTTTTTAAACGATTAATGTTATCACTGATATTTCTTCTCAAATCTCCCTCGGTCATATATTCTTCCAACAGCTTTTGGAGTTGGTTGATTTCCTGACCATCAAGATCACGAGCTCTTTTATCTGGGTCAATCTTAGCTTGCTCAACAATCTGTTCGGCTCTAGTTAAGCCAATACCATAAATATAAGTTAAAGAGTAAGCAACTTTTTTTTCACCTGGAATATCTTTACCTGCTATTCTTGGCATATATATTTTTATCCTTGTCTTTGTTTATGTTTAGGATTCTCACAAATAACTCGAACGACTCCCTCACGCTTAATAATTTTGCATTTAGGACACTTTTTTTTGACTGATGGCGCTACTTTCATGATTTTTTTAATTAAAACTCTTTTTTAATATTATTATTGGTTGATCGATAAGTAATTTTACATTTGCCCAAATCATATTTAGATACATAAGCTTTAACTAAATCTCCTGGCATAACTCTAATCCGATATAATCTCATTTTTCCTGACAAAGTCCCCAATAACAGTTGTCCCTTCATTTCTTCCAGTTCACAATCGGTAACCTTGATTCTAAACATTGTATTAGGTAAACATGTTTCCACTTCACCATAAATATCAAATCGATCTAAAGATTTGGCTTTTTCAACAGGCGCACCATCTTGGCGCTTTTCTTTAGCCGCTCTTTTGTGTTGTTGTACTTTTCCCATAAATGTTATGATTTCCTTTGTTTAATCTACTGAGCCTACACTAATGTAGATCAAACTTCGAAAGGCTAATTATATCAAAATAATACAATGTTTGCAGGAGCAAAGATATTAAAGGACCATTATTTATCTA
This sequence comes from uncultured Pseudomonadales bacterium, assembly GCA_964611955.1. GTDB lineage: Bacteria > Patescibacteriota > Microgenomatia > UBA1400 > PJMF01 > CAYVBW01. The sequence goes on from CAZTBN010000008.1 coordinate 10,486, forward strand.
AAACTATTTATCTAACTCTAATTTACTGACAATTTCTTGAAAAACTTGATCAACCGATTGCTCTCCGTCAACAGTAATTAATTGATTATTTTTTTGATAAAAATCTAAAACTGAAACAGTAGCTTGATGGAAAAGTTCAATTCTTTTTCTAATAGCCTTGAGTGTTTCGTCATCTCTCGTATCATCTCTTCCTGAAATTCTCCATAAAGCTTCTTTGTCTGACACATCAATGAAAATTGCTTTTTCAGTACCATCGCTAAAGGCTTTAGCTTGAGCTAAAGTTCTGGGATAGCCATCAATAATAAAACCATTTTGATATTCAGGTTTTTGTAAATATTCACTCACAATTTCGATAGTTTTGTCATCTGGTACTAAAACTCCCGCATTTAAGGTTTCTTTGAGCCATCTCCCTAATTTTGATTTGCTTTTGGCCATTTGTCTGAAGATGTGGCCAGAAGAAAGATAAGGAACACCGACTTTGTCAGAAAGCAGTTTACCTTGAGTTGATTTGCCTGCGCCCTGAATGCCGATAAGTACAAATTTCATGATTAAAAAATTGATTAATAATTTTTAACAGATGTTTAATTTACTCCATAATCAAGTAAAATTCAAGTCTGGTTAGCCAGTCTAAGTATACTTTTCGTAATCCTGACCAACTAACTGACTTTCGATTTGTTTTGATGTTTCCAAAATGACTGATACTACAATCAAAACACTAGTTCCACCAATAGCTAATGATTGGATATTGGTTAAAGCTTGAGCAATAGATGGCAGTAATGCGATAAAGCCTAAAAATAGGGCTCCTACCAAAGTGACTCGAGAAACCACAAACTCTAGAAAATTTTTAGTGGCTTGACCAGGTCTAATACCTGGTACATAAGCACCACTTTTTTTAAGTTCGGATGATAAATCATCGGCATCAAAAAAAACTAAAGCTGAAAAATAGGTGAACACAAAAACTAAAATAAAATAAATCACCATGTAAGAAACAGAGGATTGATCAAACCAAATAATAATTTTTTCACCCAATTTTACCCATGATTCATTGTCCAGTGAGGTTAAAATGCGACCAACAAATGATGGTACTAACATTAGTGATAAAGCAAAAATAATTGGCATGACACCGGCCACATTAACCCTAATCGGTAGGTGTGTTTTTTGTCCTCCTAGTAAACGACTGCCCCGCATCCTTCGTGCATATTGCACCACGACCTTACGTACGGCCTCATTCATGAAAACTACCAACATAATAATTGCGATAAAAACTATCACAAAAGCCGATAAAATAAAAAGCTGATTTTGATAAACTGCATAGGAAATTTGATTAACAAAAGCAGGTATTTGACTGACTATACCAGCTAATAAAATCATAGAGATACCATTACCAATCCCATATTCACTAATCAACTCGCCAATCCACAAAGTAATCATGGAGCCTGCTACTAGACTAAAAATCACCGCAGTTAAAGATAAAATATCAGTTGATAATAATAAATCTTGAGATTTCAATAATGCAATGACTGAAATACTTTGAACTACAGCTAAAGGCACTGAAATAAAGCGCGTGTACTGATTCACCTTAGCTCTACCAGATTCTCCTTCTTTTTGCATTTCTTTAATTGAAGGTATGACCATTCCTGCTAACTGCATAATAATTTGCGCAGTAATATAAGAGTTGATACCAACTGCAACTACGGAAAATCTAATTAATGTACCTCCGGAAAAAATATTTAGCAAACTTAAAAACTCACTGCCATAAAAAATTGATTGCACCTTTTGAATATCAACTACTGGAACAGGAATATGAGCTAAAGCTCTAAAAATTAAAAAACATAATCCTGTAAACAGAATCTTTTTTTTAACTTTATCGTTAGAAAAAACTTTTTTAATTGTATTGAGAATTTGTTTTAGCACAGACAGGGCTTTTTATTCTTCTATTGAACCACCTTTAGTTTTAATTTCCTGAGCAGCACCAGCTGAAACTTGTAATCCTTTGACTGTAATCTTTTTTTTCAGTTGGCCTCTCTTAATAACCTTAGCTTGTTGAAATGATCCTTCAATAATGCGATTGGCTTTTAAAGTTTTTAAAGATATAACATCAAAATCGAAACGATTAATCTCATCAAAAGTAATCTGAGCTACATTAGACATCTGCTTAAACTTACCTTTACCTCTTAACATCGGTAATCTTTTGGTTAAAGGTAAACCTCCACCTTCAAACCAAACATGAACATTATTATTAGAACGTGTTTTTTGACCTTTTTGGCCACGATTGGTAGTATGACCACCTTTGCCAGAACCATAGCCTCTGCCTAATCTTTTTTTCTTGCGATCTGTGATGGTGATTAATTGGTTAAGTAAACTCATAAAATGATAATTATTTTTTAACTACTGGTTTAACTATTTTTTTAACAGTTTTAACTTGAGTTTGATTAAGA
>CAZTBN010000008.1:13023-24553 GCA_964611955.1 uncultured Pseudomonadales bacterium
TTTAACTACTGGTTTAACTATTTTTTTAACAGTTTTAACTTGAGTTTGATTAAGACTTGGTGGTTGTTTTTTAACTTGCTTATTTGGCACTACGACTGGTGGCTGTGGTGTGATGACATCTTCAGCTACTTTATCTTGTTTTAAAGAAATATGTCTCACTTTTACAATACGACTAATTTCTTTAAAAGCTTCAATGGTTGCATAAACACTGGTAGCTTGATTATCGCTACCTAATATTTTAGCAGATATATCTCTAATACCAGCAGCTTCGACCACAGCTCTGACTGGACCTCCAGCAATGACTCCTGAACCTGCTACAGCTGGTTTTAATAACACATGACCAGCACCAAAACGAGCTTCAACTCGAAACGGAATAGTTGAACCATCAATAGGCACAGTAATCATTTTCTTTTTTGCTTGACGAACACCTTTTCTGATAGCTTCGACCACACCTTGAGCTTTACCTAAACCAACTCCCACTCTACCTTTTTTATCGCCAATCACCATCAAAGCAGCGAAAGTAGCTTGATCTCCACCTTTAGTTTTTTTTGAAACTCGAGAAACTCTAATGAGTTTTTCTTCGAATTCTGGTTGTTTGTCAAAATCTTTTTGTGCCATAGTTCTAGATTAATTTAAAATTTAATACCTTCTTCTCTAAGACTGTCTGCAACTGTTTTAACGCGACCATGATAGCGATAAGGTCCACGATCAAAAACAATTTCTTGAATCTTTTTAGTTTTCATTCTTTTGGCAATCTCTTTAGCTACCAATGAAGCTTTTTCTGTTTTAGTGCCTTTAATCTTGCTATCTTTAGCAGCATCTGTTTCGCCCATCAGGCTTTTACCAGCATCATCATCAATTAACTGTACATAAATAAATCGATTGGATCTATAAACAGATAATCTTGGTCTAGCAGCTGTACCATGCAATCTTTTGCGCACAGCTTGCTGTCTTTTTTGTTTAATGGATATTTGTTTAACTTTATTCATTTTTGTAATATTTATTCATTAATCAACTGCTGTTTTTCCTGGTTTAATTTTAACAACCTCGTCGATGTAACGGATACCTTTACCCTTGTAAGGCTCAGGTGGTTTTAATTTTCTAATATTAGCAGCCACTTGGCCAATACTCTGTTTATCAATACTTGAGATATGAATGGTATCTTCACCCTCAATCTCGAAATTAATACCAGGCACTGCCAAGAACTCTACTGGGTGAGAAAAACCCAAGGTCATCTCAAGACCCTGACCTTTTTTCTTAACTCGATAACCTGTACCAATGAGTTTTAAAGTAATTTTATAACCTTTAGTAACTCCTTCGATATTGTTACTGATTAAACTTCTCACTAAGCCATGATAAGACTTGGTTTGTTGATCATTTTTTTTACGCTCCACTCTTACTTTATTATCAATAACCTCAACAGTAATATTAGGAAATAATGGAGAAGAGAGCTCTCCCATAGGCCCTCTGACTATCACTTCTTGTTCTTTGATTTCAACCTTAACTTGGTCTGAAATGTTGATGGGTGTTTTTCCTATTTTTGACATTTAAAAATTACCAAATTTGATAAATTAATTCACCACCGATATTATTTTTACGAGCTTCTTTGTCAGTTAAAATACCCTTGTTAGTTGAAACAATGGTAATGCCATAATTATTCAAAGTAGTAGGAATTTCTTTAGCTCCAGAATATAATCTTCTGCCTGGAGATGAAATTCTCTTAAAACCAGATATGGCTGGAGTTTCATCGATATATTTTAATTTCACCATCATAATATTTTGAGGTTTTTCTTTTACAATCTCAAAATCTTGAATGTAATTATTCTCTTTTAATTTCACAAGAATGGCCTCTTTCATTTTTGAATGAGGTACTGCTACTTCTTCCTTTTTAGCCAGAAGAGCATTTTTAATTCTGGCAAACATATCGCTAATTGGATCTGTGATTAACATAATTATTTAGTTAGTATTATTTACTAGATTTAATTACTCCAGGTAATTCTCCTTTAGAAGCTAATTCTCTAAAAGCCATTCTGCTTAAACCAAAATATCTCATATAACCACGTGCGCGACCTGTGATTCTACACCGAGTTACACCTCTAGTCGATACCCTATTTGGAATGTGCTCTCCTTGACTTAAATATTTATCAAAATAAATTTTGCGTTGTGCTCTTAAACGAGTTGATTTATTAACTTTTGAAATTTTTGCCATAAATAATTATTCCTCCTTAGCAAAAGGCATACCTAGTAATTCCAAAAGCTTAAAAGAATGTTTGTCATTGTTAGTATTAGTCACAAACACTATCTGTAAACCTCTGATTTTTTCAATTTCGTCATAGTTAATGGCAGGAAAAACAATCTGTTCTTCGATGCCCAAACTGTAATTACCTTGACCATCAAAAGCTATTCGAGAAACGCCTCTAAAATCTTTAACTCTAGGTAAAACAATTGCAATTAATTTATCAATAAACTGCCACATACGCTCTCCTCTGAGGGTCACTTTTAATCCCATGGGATCGCCTTGTTGCAAAGCAAATTCTGAAATAGCTTTGCGAGCAATGGTTAAATATGGTTTTTGACCAGTAATAATAGCAATTTGCTTACTAATATTTTCTAAAGCTTTTCTTCTTTCTTTCGCATCTGCTGGATCAGTCACACCAATATTCACTACTATTTTTTCAATTTTAGGAGCAGACATCACATTCTCTAACTTTAGCTCTTTTAAAAGTTGAGGCTTAATCTCTTGCTGGTATTTTTGTTTTAATCGATTCATTTAGGTAATTATTGCTTTATTTTTTAGCCTTAGTAGCTTTTTTAGTTATTACTGATTTGGATTTGGATTTTGTTTTTGCTTTAGGTTTCTCGGTTGAATCATTAATTTTAATGAGTGAGCCGGTTTTTTTAAAAATTCTTACTTTTTTACCATCTGCCTGTGCTTTATAACCAACTCTATCGCGTTCACCTTTTTCATTTAAAATTGCTATTTTAGCAGTATCTAAAGGTCTTTCTTGTACAGTTCTTTCGCCTTCTCGGTTAATAGTCGGCATTGGTTTAACATGCTTAACAAATAAATTAACCCCTTCTACTGTAACTTTATTTTGATTAGGAAAGACTTTGGTAATTTTGCTTTTTTTACCTTTATCTTTGCCAATAGTGACTATAACTTGATCATTTATTTTAAATTTCATAATACCTCCGTTGCTAAACTGGCAATTTTTGCAAAACCACGATCCTTAACTTCGCGAGCAATGGGGCCAAAAACTCTAGTGCCAAGTGGTAACATTTTTTCTCTAGACTCTATAATCACAGCTGCATTGTCATCAAAACGAATATATTCACCATTGGCGCGTCTTTTTTCCTTTTGAGTTCGCACAATAACTGCTTGCACTTTTTCACCTTTTCCAATATTGCCATTAGCATCAGCATCTATCACTGAAGCAGAAACAATATCGCCCACATAACCAAATTTTCTTTTAGAACCACCATAAACCATAATGACTCTAATTTTCTTAGCGCCAGTATTGTCAGCCACGTTCAAAACAGATCTTAATTGTATCATAGTAATTGTTTATTTAGCCTTTAAGTAATAGACAAAATTGATTAATTTTCTAATTTTTTAATAATTTCAAAATATTTAGTTTTACTCACTGGTTTACAAGCTGCAATTAAAACTTTGTCTCCAATCTGCAACTCGATTCCCTCAACATGACAAGAATATTTTTTAGAACGGTTAACATACTTTTTATATAAAGGATGTTGCCATAAATGAACAACATTAACTGTTGCTGTTTTTTGTCTTGCGACTGAGGTCACGATTCCTGTAAGTGTAGTCATAATAATTTATTTTTTAGTATCAACTGACTGATCTTTAGTAACAGCAGCTAATTCTTTTTCTCTTAATATAGTTTTTATTCTAGCGACATCTTTTCTTAAACGATCAGGTGTAGAAATATTTTCCAGCTTTTGAGCAGCCAATTGTAATCTAGCTTTGGTCAACTCTTTCTCTAATGTATCCAACTGTTTTTTAAGTTCAGCTGAAGTTTGTTGATGCAAATCTGTAATTTGATTCTTTTTCATAATTAATCTTTTATAACAAACTTAGTTTTTACCGGTAACTTATAAGCTGCTTTATGAAAAGCTAAACGAGCCGTTGCCTCATCAACTCCTCCTAATTCAAACAAAATAGCTCCTGGTCTAACTTTAACTTCATAGTGGTGAATAGCTCCTTTACCACCTCCCATTTTGACTCCAGCTGGCTTAGATGTCATGGGAGTATGAGGGAAAATTCTCACCCAATACTTGCCGCTTCTTTGAGTTACAAAAGTAATTTTTTTACGAGCTGCCTCAATCGCTTGAGCCTTGACTCTCCCTCTTTCAACAGCTTTTAAACCAAACTTACCAAAATCAATACTAGTACCTCTAGTGGCTAGACCTTTGTGTCTGCCTCGAAACTCTTTGCGGTATTTTCTGCGTTTTGGTTGTAACATAAGTTAATTTAATTTATTCCTCTACTTCTGCTAACACACTGCCTTTATAAATCCAAACTTTAATGCCAACGTAACCGCTTCTAGTTTTGGCAGGAGCTTCAAAATAATCAATATTAGCTCTCAAAGTTTGAGAGGGCACACTACCAATTGAAAACTTTTCGCTTCTACCAATCTCAGCACCACCAATTCTTCCCGAAAGTTGTATTTTAACACCTTTTGCCCCAGCTGACATGACTTTTTCCATAGCTTGATTAACTGCTCTACGATGTGGATATCTACCAATCAATTGATAGGCAATTCTTTCGCCTACTAATTTAGCACTTAATTCAGGATTTTGAACTTCTTCAACTTTCAAATTAACTCTAATTTTTTTACCAGCTTGACCTTTATATGTATCAGGAATCATCTTTTCAATCTCTTCTTTAATTTCTTGTAAATTAGCGCCACCTTTACCAATCACTACTCCTGGTCGACTCACTTTCAAAACAATCTGCATGGTAGTTAATGATCGCTCAATTAAAACTTCATCTAAACCAGCACTGGCTAATTTTTCTAATAAATATTTTCTTAATTTATAATCTTCAATCACTTTATCTGAATATTCTTTTTTACCAGCAAACCACTTTGATTTCCATGAATAAATATTGCCGATTCTGTATAGTATTGGATTAACTTTTTGTCCCATGTGTTTAAATATATAGTTTATTGATTAACTTAATAATTTTTATCTAGAAGAGCTGGCTCTTCTGTTAGTAAACATTTTAACTGGTGTAACGGTTTGTTTGGTCACTTTACTGCTATCTTTTTTCACTGGCACTACAGTTGGTTTAATCTTAACTTTAGGTGTAGTGGTTTTAATCACTTTTGTACTAGCCTTGACCGCAGCTTGTTTTTTAGCAATCTTTTTGGCTTTAGTGTCAGCTTGATTCGCTTTAACAGTAGCTACTGCCTGAGTTTTTAAAATGACTTCAATATGACAAGTTCTTTTTAAAATTCGATGAGCTCTCCCTCTTGAAACAGGTCTCATTCTTTTGTAAGTTTGGCCTGTCTTGACCACAAACTTTTCAATCTCTAAATCCTTAACATTAAGTTGATGATTATTAACAGCATTAGCAACAGCCTGTCTTAAGACTTTCATTAACACGAGTGAGCTTCTGCGCTCCATTAATGCTAACTGAGTAAAAGCTGCCTCTAAAGACAGACCTTTGACTTGATTGGCAATCAATCTCACCTTACGTGGTGATTGTCTTGTGTTTTTTTGTTCAGCTCTAATTTGCATTTGCTTATGTAATAAATTTAATGATGATAAAAACTATGTCTTAGCCATGACTCTCTTAACCATTCTTCCATGACCTCTAAAGGTACGTGTGGGAGCAAATTCCCCTAAGCGATGGCCCACCATGGCTTCACTCACAAAGATTTCTTCAAAACCCTTACCCTTGTGCACTAAAAATGTATGTCCCACAAATTCTGGAGCAATAGTGCAAGCACGATTATAAGTTTGAAGTGGTTTTTTATCACCAGTTTGCTTTTGCATTGCAACTCTTGATAATAAAACTTCATCAATGTATGGTCCTTTTTTGCTACTTCTTGCCATGTTTTTAAATATTTAATTAATTATTTTTTGCTCTTCTATCTCTAATAATAAATCTATTTGAATACTTATTTTGACGAGTCTTTTTACCTGGCGAAGCAATCTGACCCCATGGAGTCTTAGAATATTTCAAGCCCACTCCGCTACGACCCTCACCGCCACCATGTGGATGTGAATCTGGGTGTTGGGCTGTACCACGTACCGTTGGTCTAATACCCATGTGTCTCTTAATACCAGCCTTACCAATTTTTCTACTCTTCCAGTCAGTATTTCCGATTTGACCGATTGTAGCGAAACAATCCAAACTAATCAAACGCTGTTCTTTAGAAGGTAAAAGCACGATAGCATATTTTTCTTCTTTAGATTGAATAGAGGCAGCTAAACCTGCACCTCTGACTAACTGTCCACCTTTACCAGGATGCAGTTCAATATTGTGAATGGGCATGCCTACTGGAATTTGACTTAAAGGTAGGGCATTACCTAATTTTACTTCAGCTTTTTTACCAGCTACAATTTTATCGTTAAGTTTCAGATCATCTGGAGCAAGAATATATCTCTTTTCTCCATCTTGATATTGAATTAAAGCAATATTGGCACTTCTCATCGGATCATATTCCATACGGATCACCAAACCCACAACCTCATGCTTATCTCTACGAAAATCAATGATTCTTTGTAGTTTCTTAGCACCGCCACCACGATGACGCATAGTGACCACTCCTTGTGAGGAACGGCCTTGTCTTTTTTTATGACCCTTGCGCAACAATGATTTCTCAGGTTTGCCCTTGTGCAGTGCACTGCGATCCATGATGACTTGGTGTCTAACAGCTGGTGATGTTGGTTTCTTTTTCTTAAGCATGGTCAAAATTATTTGCTAATGTCGAATAATTCAATAGTTTGTCCTGATTTAAGTTTTACCAAAGCTTTTTTTTGAGTTGTTTTTAAAATAGCTTGACGTTTTTTGCCAACTCTACGACGCTTACTAGGAGCAACAATGGTATTAATCTGCTCTACCTCAACCTCAAATATTTTTTCAATTAATTTTTTAATTTGAGATTTGGTAGCACTATAAACTACTTCAAAAGTATAAATATTTTGTTCATTAGCCAAAGCTAATGATTTTTCAGTAATAATAGGTTGTGTAATCAAGTTTTTCATGATTAAGCAGTTAATTTGTTCTGCAAGGTCTCAAATGATTTAGTAGTAAAAATAATTTTGTCTGCCTGTACTATTTCCAAAGCATTGATCAATCTTACTTGTTGCATAATGACATTAGGTATGTTGCTAAAAGCCTGATAAGCTTTGTCGTTTTTCTCAGCAAAAACAATCATTAGCCGATTGGTTTCAAACTTAAACTCTTCTTTGCCCATTTTTTCACTAATTTTAGTTAACAATTGGTGAGCTTCCTTAGTCTTGCCGGTGAGCTGCGCCAGTTCGTCATTAATAACAATATTTTTTACCTGAGCTGATAAAGCAGCAATTAAAGATTGTTTTCTGAGTTCTTTGGTCAAGGTTTTTTGCCAATTTTCCAGACCAGTAGGACCATGAGAATCGCCTCCACCAACAAAAATATTAGCATCTCTGGCTCCATGACGAGCATTACCGGTTCCTTTTTGACGATACCACTTGCGAGTAGTACGAGATACCTCGGAACGAGTTTTAGTTTTGCTAGTACCTTGTCTTTGATTAGACAAATAGACTCTAATTGCCTGAGCTAATAACTGATCATTAGGTTTATTAAAAACTTTATTATCAGCTGTAACAGAACTATCAGTGCCAGTAGTTTTAATTAATTTAATTTTCATTATTCTTAGTGTCTTTTTCTTTAGTTTGATCAGCTTCTATTTTAGTTGGTTCAGTTTCTACTTTAGTTTGATCGGTTTCGACTTTAGTTGGTTCAGCCTCAACTGGAGTTACCAGTTCAATCCCTGAAGCTTGTTGATCTAGCTCTATTTTATTGGTCTGGCCAGTTTTAGTAATTCTAATAATGGAGTTGGTGTAACCTGGAATTGGTCCATTTACCCAAACTTCTTTAGTTTCAGGATTAAGATAAACAACAGTTAAATTTCTAACAGTAATATTGTCAGTACCAGAACGACCAGCCATTCTTTTACCAGGAAAAACTCTGCCTGGATCGGTATGTGCGCCGATAGAACCAATGGCTCGAGGACGGTCGCTTTGACCTCTAGTTCTAGGACCACCTGCCATACCATGACGCTTCATCACACCGGTAAAACCTCTACCTCTGGAAACGCCCTGCACCTGAATCATATCTCCTACCTCCAAAACTTGATCAAGCTCAATAGTTTGACCAGGTTTTATAGGTAATTCTTGATTCTCTTGATCTTTATCTAAAAATAGTTGCACCCCTTTAATTTGTTTAAAGCCAAAAGAAAAACCGCTCTTTTCGATCTGAACGCGGAGCGGTTTAGGTGTGTTTTTAAGTTTTTTCTTACCATAGCCTATTTCACAAATTAGGCATGGTTGTTGAATAAAATCTGAATTTTCTTGAACTTTAACAGTCACTTTTTGAGTGCCCAAAACAATGTTTTGATCAACCATGCATCTGGTGATAGGCAATCTCTTGCCATCTTTCGTCCAGGCTTGAGTCATCTCTCCTTTGGTTGCAAAAATTGTATTTAACATAGTAATCAATTTTTTTTATGACCTTAAATAAATGCTTATTATTGATCAAGTTATAAATCATGCATCTAAGTTTATTAATAGAGCACAGTCACTACATTTTGATCTGAATATCTACTCCCGCAGGTAATTCAAGATGCATTAATGAGTCAATAGTTTTATTAGTTGGTTCAATAATATCTACCAATCTTTTATGAGTTCTAATCTCGTAGTGTTCCTGGGCATCTTTATCAGCATTAGGAGAAATCAAAACAGTGAACTCCTTGATGTGAGTAGGTAAAGGTACAGGACCTATCACTTTTGCTCCTGTTGATAAAGCTGTTTGTAAAATTTTACGACTCGCTTCATCAATGACTCGATGGTCATAAGACTTTAATCTCACTCGAATCTTATTCTGAGTTTTTTCGTTGTTTTGATTCTGGCTCTTTGCCATATTGTTTATTAAATTGTTAACTTACTCGATAATATTATTAATAGTGACAGGGCGTGATTATAATAAATTTTTTCACTTTTGTACAGGGTTTGATTAACTTTTCTTGATTTTTTCTTGCTAAAGGTAAAACAACCCCGCCTAAAGACGGGGTTGTTTACCCAAATAACAATTCTTATTTAACAATTTTTGTGATTGCTCCGGCTCCAACTGTAATACCACCTTCTCTAATAGCGAAACGAAGTCCTTCGTTTAAAGCTACTGGAGCGATAAGTTCAACAGTCATCTGAGCATTATCACCAGGCATAACCATCTCAACGCCTTTAGGAAGTGTAATCTCACCAGTCACATCAGTAGTTCTGATGTAGAACTGTGGCTTATAGCCAGTGAAGAATGGTTTATGACGACCACCTTCTTCTTTTTTCAAGATTAAAACTTCTGCTTCAAATTTAGTCAACCCTTTAGTGCTTCCTGGTTTAGCAATGACTTGACCTCTTTGCACATCTTCTTGTTTAACACCTCTGAGTAATAAACCCACATTGTCTCCGGCTTGACCTTGATCAAGCATTTTTCTAAACATTTCAACTCCGGTAACAGTGGTTTCTGTATCATGATTAAAACCAATGATAGAGATGTTATCACCTACTTTAACAATTCCAGTGTCGATTCTACCAGTAACCACGGTGCCTCTACCTTTAATTGAGAAAACGTCCTCAACTGGCATTAAGAATGGTTTTTCTAAATCTCTAACTGGATCAGGAATATATGAATCAACAGTATCAATTAATTTCATTACCTGATCTTGTGCAGCCGCATCTCCTTCCAAAGCCTTAAGAGCAGAAACTCTCAAGATTGGAACATCATTACCATCATAACCATATTTGGTTAATAATTCTCTAACTTCCATTTCCACTAAATCTAATAACTCTTCATCATCAACTAAATCAACTTTATTTAAAGCCACAATAATTTTAGGCACATTAACTTGTTTGGCCAATAAAATATGTTCTCTAGTTTGAGGCATAGCTCCATCAGTAGCGGCCACAACTAAAATAGCACCATCCATCTGAGCAGCACCAGTAATCATGTTCTTGATGTAGTCTTCATGACCAGGGGCATCAATATGAGCATAGTGACGCTTCTCGGTTTCATACTCAATGTGTTTAATATTGATGGTAATACCACGAGCCACTTCTTCCTCGCTATTTTCAACATCAGCGTAATTTAAGGGCTGATTAATATCTGAGGGAACTTTTTTTGCTAAGACTGTCGTCATAGCGGCGGTAAGTGTAGTTTTACCGTGGTCTATATGTCCAATGGTTCCAACATTGACATGAGGTTTAGATCGATTATATTTTTCTTTGTCTGCCATGATAGCTCCTTATATATTTATTAATTAGTTATTATTATTTAATAAGTTCAGCGAATGTATATTTTAACTTAAAAAAAGAGTTATGTCAGGTGGTATTTTGAATAAATCCTCTAATTTTAAGCAAAATAATTTAACAATTTATTTTTTTTCTGGACCTTTGCGCTCAGCAATAATTTGATTAGTAATTTGAGTAGGGACAATACCGTAGTGAGAAGGCAACATGACACTAGTAGCTCTACCTTGAGTTTGACTACGCAAAACAGTGACATAACCTTGCATCTCAGCTAAAGGCACTAAACCGGTAATAATAACGGCAGTACCTCTGGTTTTAGTCCCTTTAATTTGGGCTCTTCTACTACCTAAATCGCCAATAATATCGCCCATAAACTCTTCAGGAGTAGTCACTTCGACATTCATAATCGGTTCAATTAACACTACTTTATTTTTTGATAAAGCATCGCGTAAACCCATTGAACCAGCCATTTTAAAGGCTATCTCGCTTGAGTCAACTTCATGGTAAGAACCATCATACAAAGTCACTTTCATATCAGTCATAGGATAATCAGCCAGATGACCTCGTTCCATTGACTCTTGAATACCCTTATCAACCGGTGGAATAAATTCTTTAGGAATAGTGGCACCTTTAATCTCGTTAACAAACTCATAACCTAAGCCTCGTTCCATAGGTTCAATTTTTAGTAACACATGACCATACTGACCTCTTCCTCCAGATTGTTTGATGTATTTACCTTCTCCTTGAGAAGTTTCCATAATCGTTTCCCTATAGGCAACTTGAGGTTTACCAGTACTAACATTGACATTAAACTCACGACGCATACGATCTACTAAAATTTCCAAATGCAACTCACCCATACCACCAATTAAAGTTTGACCAGTATCGCCATCCACCTTGATAGCAAAGGTGGGATCTTCACTACTTAACTTATTCAAAGCAACGCTCATTTTTTCCTGATCATCTTTGGTTTTAGGTTCAATTGACAAATAAA
>CAZTBN010000009.1:0-22731 GCA_964611955.1 uncultured Pseudomonadales bacterium
GTCCCTTAGTAATAAACTCATTATTTTCAACAGCATCACTACCAATGACTCTACCGCCAAAGCGAGCCACTACACCACTGCCTGCCACATCAATTAGGTAGCTTGGACTCGTCGTCCCCACTCCCACATTGCCACCCATTACTGCCAATTTGGCAGTTCCAGGAGTGCTAGTACCAATGCCTACGCCCACATTATTTGCATATAACAAATTGTTCAAATTGACTAAACCTGCGGTAGTAATCATCTCAATGTCATTGGTAGCAGCCAGGCTGATATCATTGTCAGCGCTGATCTCAACATCACTAGTCACTTCGCCTGCAGCACTCAAGAGCAAGGTCTTGGCTTCCAGAGTTAAATCAGTGCCAGTGGCCACTATTGCCGGGTTAGTTTCGCCTAACACCACTTCGCCATCACTATTCATAGCCAAGACAGTATTAACCGTTGCTCCAGTTTCAGCTGCTAGAGGATAGCCTTGCAAGGTTTCAGCATTTACAGCATAGGCAACTGTACGAATTGGCTGGCGTGGAGTTAAGGTTTCTCCTTCAACGCTTACTTCCAACCACACATTGGGGTTTTCAGTAAAGACGTCATCGGTAATCACTGGTCCACACTCAGCCACATCTCCTAAACCCACAGTAAAGATACCATCTTGATCAGTTTCCACAGTACAGGTGTTAGAGGTCCAGAGGGGACTGCCTGCTGTTAAATTGTCGTACAACACAAACACCATATCAGCATCGCCAGCCACCGGATTCATGCCTGGATCGGTTAACCGACCTTGAAAGGACAAGGTTCTGCCTGGACTGGTGGGTGCGGTGGGGTAAGCAAACTGAAATGCAGCATTAGTAATTAACTGTTGATAGCCTAAAGCGCCTAAACCTAAAAATAACACCACAATCACAGCCAAGTTAATGTAGGGCAGGATGTTGAGCGCTGTCATCTTTTTTACCTGGTTGGCTTGATCTACAGCCTGATTCATAGCGCTATTAAACTTGTTTTTGATCGAAGCGCTAATCTTTTCTGATAACTGACTTAAACCAGTTTTGACTTGAGCTCTTTTTTCTTGATGATCAAGAGCGGTTGTGGTATTGGTCTTAGTTGTTGAGCTAGCTTGAGGTACATGCAAGCTGAGTAAGTTGTGTTTGCCTGGATCAGCAGCAATAGATTTGATATTGGTTTTTTCGTTAGCTTTTTTAAGGTTGACTTCAGTTTTTTGATCTATTCTAGTATTGTCGCGGGCGGCGGATGGTCCCTTCTCTGGTTTGACACCAAAAGCTGAGGGGTTCGATTCCCCTGCCGTCCACGACTGTAGTTTTTGCTTGGCTTTAATAAACTTTTGTTTTATAATTTTAGTTGGTGTCAAACCAGAAGCGGGCCGTTGTTCTGATTCTTTGGAATCAAACAAATCGCCATGAGCCACCTCTTGAATAGGGGTGGCTTTTTCTTTTATAATGTTAGCTGGTGTTAATCCAGAGTTGGACTTTTTACCTGATTCTATGGAATCAAGTAAACCGCCATCAGCCACTTCATTTATTGAGGTGGCTTGTTGTTTTACCTCTGCTTCAATTGCTTCTGGTTCATAAACATAACCTGCCTTGAGCCATTCAGGCGGTTTTTCTAGAATTAACTCTGTTTTTAGCCATAGGCCAAATTGTACAATACTGCTTAATTTCCGACGAACTGAGCTGGATTTCAGGCCTTTTGCCCTTTGCTGCGCACTAAATTCATCAAGTTTGGTTTTTGTTATCAATGGCTCTATCTCTTTTTCCTGACTGAATTCAATAAATTGACTGATATCACTGCGATAATTTTTTATGGTGGAGTGTGAGCAGTTGTCTTTTGCTAGTGCTAATAAAAATTCCTGGAGAAAGACATTAGTCTGGAACGGGGGATAGTCCCTAACAAACTGTTTCAAAATAGCTAAAGCTTGCTGTGCCGATGTTGTGGTGATCTGGTTTTGATGACCAAACTCTTCCACTTCCTCAACATCCCAGTTAGAGAACTCTGTTTTAGCGCTTAAAAACTTGATTAAAAGCCCCTGAGCTTCTTGTTTCAGTGCTTTTTTGGTCTCATCGCCCACAGCATATGCACCTGTGAAAGAAAAATTTTCCAGAAAAGTTGAAAAGGCGGATAAAATGCTAGTGATGTAGGTTTGCTGGGCAGTCACTGTGTTGATTGATATTTTTTATGGTTATTGTCTAACACCAGATTCATTAGACGCTTATTTGATTACTAAAGTGTAAATAAAATGAAAGCGGTATTCAACTCTGGTTTTAAGAGGAAAAAATTAGCTAATTAAAATTAAAATTTTTTTTTGTTAAAAACCAGAAATGCAATAAAACTTATCATGAGTCATTTTGTACAAATATTGATAAATGCTTACTATCAAACAATATCAAAATAGGTTGCGTTAATAGCCTTATATAGTACTAGGCAAAAAATTGAGAAAATTATTTAATAGTTATCCACAGTATTCCTACTTGAAAATAATGTTAGAAACCATGTATTATGTGAATGACAATTTACGAGAGAGCTTTGTGTAAAAAATTGAATAACTCTAAATTTATCAATTATGCTCAAGTAAAGTTAGTCAAAAAGAGTTTGAAAATTTTAAAAAACAGTAACAAATGACTTTAAACACATGGTTTGTTGGCTTCGGTAGTTTCAAAATGTGGAAAAGTTAATCATTTTGTTTAGAAAGATAGCTTAATAATAATTGCATAATCTGCAATTAAGCAATAAATGAGCAAAACAATAAATTTACTCAATAGTTGATGCACTTTATTGTTAACCTTGGGCAAAACTTTTATGAAACAAACTAGTAAAAAACTCTTATTATGGCTTTACCCAATTGCTGAACTTCAGCACAGACGCAGAGTTGACTACCAGCAAATTCAATTAATTCTGCCTGAGCTTACCGAGGATGGGCGACAGTCTTTAATCAGGTTATTGGAAAGCAAAGAGTTACTGTTTACTGATCGCTTATCAACCCAGCTCAGTTTAAGCATTAGTACTTATGGCAAAAGCTTGCTAGAAGCCCAATTTCCGGTTTTAACCCAGCCAGCTGATACTACTACCAAGCAGTGGGGTTTAATTCTGTTTATGCAGGCTCCTAACACTGATAAAAATTTTAGATACTTGCGCAACTTCCTGCTAGCTGATCATTGCTTGGCTTTGACTAGAGGTACTTACTTGTGTGTAGGTAAACCCAGCGCATCACTTTTAAGCTTGTTGGAAAAAAGCTATCGAGGCGCAGTGCTAATTGTACAGTTTGACAATTTGTTATTCGGTGATGAGCTAAAAATTATAGGCTTAAAATTTGGGATAGAGTCCTTGGTAAAGAGTTACTCTGATATTGGCAAAGATATTGACAGTTTGCTAACTAAAAAAATAAATTATAAAAGCTTGAGCGATCAGCAAAAACGCTCTATTTATTCGGTTTACGATCGTTTGTTTAATAATTTGGAACTTGATCACAATTTAATTAATCGTTATTTTCCTCAAGAAAAGAGCGGAATTTTTTTACTAAATCAGTTAAAGTCTTTATTTCCTTAATTTCAAATTCTAGTTTTGCATAACAATTACCGAATTTGGAGTTATTGGGACCGACTCTTTTGTCCAGCCAGTAACTTTCGGGTATCATTTTCTTGAGTACTTCTCATGATAATAAATCATATATTGATATACTTATAACACTAAGGTTATAGTTGCAATAATAATCATTCCAGATGTTGCAGTAATATTTCGGCAATCATGCAATAATATTATTTTTTATTCTTGCAACCAAATAATTTTCATTTTCTGCATAGATTATGCGAAAATAGCATTTTTTTGTACAAAACAGCTAACTTATTAAAAAATTTTGACAGTTAATGTTATACAACAAGGTTATCTCATTCTTATAGGTTGTTTGATAAAACAAGAGAAAATAGGGAAAAATGGTTCAGAAGCGACCAATAGTCAGGTTTTTAAGCAGTTGATGAGTTCACCAATTAGGCGGTGCTAGTTTAAGTCACTTAATGAGGAGCATGCGTTGGTGGTCACGTCAGCCATGAGCAACCAAGAGATAGTTATGAGGAGCGTAAAAGGCGTTAGTAATCAGTTTGCCCAGTTAACTAGTTAACTCACCAATAAAGCCAGTCTTTTCTGTTCCCACCAGTTATTAATCACCACTGTTTGATCTTCTACAGAACTAACAGCTTGTTCAAATCCCGGCCGATTCACCCTGAGCTTGTAATCGCCAGTCTTAAAATGAAAGCAGAATCGACCTTCTTGATTGGTTAAAGCCACAAAAGTTTGTCTGGAACCATCTTGTTTAATTAATCTTACCAGCGCATTTTGTACAAAATTACTATTTTTATCAACCACAATCCCTTTGACATTACCAAATAATTGATCCTTGAACAGGTAATATAAGCCCAAGATTAGATAAACTGCTAAACAAACTAGGTTAATCAGACTAGGCCAAAATAGAATCACGAAGCTAGCTAAGACAATATTAGCCAAAACTACAAAATTGTCAAAAACGATAATCTTGGCCAGCCAGTTTTTCAGTTTTTCCAGGAGCGAAGCTGGAGCCTTCAAACTATGAACAGGCTGATCTTCTGGGTTGGCACTAACTGGGTCAACTGGAATCTGCAAAGATAAGCTGATGCGATCAATAGCAACTTCTTGTTCTTCAGCTTGATAATAATCAGTCAACGGCACTCCTGGAGGTCGAGCAGTCAGGGTGGGGTAACGATAATGTTCAGCTTGTACTGATAATTGATATTTATTAATGGGCAATTGCAAAGGTAGATACAAACCATTGCGGTCAGTTAGTACAGTTTGGTAGAAAGGCGGAAAGCCTGGTTGCTCTGGTTTACTTAAAGCAATTAGTTGAGCAAAAGCAATCCCAGGGTGAGCCCATTTTTGGGTTTCTTGAGCCATTTTATTGTCCAGCCAGTGTGGAAAGTGGCTGTTAAAGATCCAGCCTTCACGATCTTGATAAGGAATGACGCCCAATACTTGCCAAATCTTGAGTAAATGTTTTCCGGAAATTAAAAACCCAAATTGGCGCGCCAAGAGTAAAGTAGCTATGATGGCTGGCCAGCTCACAATCAGCAGTACTAGCCATGGCCCTAACCAGGCTAACCAACGCACAAACCAAGGTCGGGCAGTAACTTCAAGAATTGGGGTAGGAGTGAGCCAACGTATGACATCATGAACTAGTTCTTTGGCTGGCTTAATCGGGATGATGATTGGAGTTTTAATCAGTTCCAACTTGCCTTGACTAGGGGTTGGTTCTGGCTTAATAATCTTTGAAACATCAGTAATCAGACTAGTAAATGATCCTGGCACAGGTGTGACTGTGACTTGGGGAATAGTGATCAATTGACTAGGAATAATAATCTGGACATTGGTAAGAGTGCTGATGTGGTTGGCTAAATCAATAATAGTAAAATTGAGAGTGATAATTTTATCTCTGGGCAAAATCGGCAAGCGATAACTCCAATTACCTTCTCCATTAATATCTACCTCAACATAATGATTGTCTTGGCCAGGAATCTCAATCGTGAGCTGAACTTCGCTATAGGGCTCGCCGTAAGCTAGCAAAAGAGGCTCATTGTCATCAAGCTGGATTGGTTGTTCTGGTACTGTAGAGCTATCTTGTGCCGAGATAGTAACCTCTTCTGCGCCAATATCAGTAAGCACAAACTGGGGCGCAACAGAGTCAACTGTAAAACTCCAGGTAACTGAGTCATTAGTCAAGCCAACGGCATCAACAGCTGTGATTTTCCAGGTATGCTGACCTTGATCAAGGTTATAAATGACATCTAAATAATAATAGCCCAGAGTAGAGTTATAAGCCAAACTGTAGAGGGGATAGGTGCCTACTTCATCAAGATTATCCAGTTCCAGAGTACCATCTAAATAGAGTTGATAATGAGACATGGCTACATTGTCAGTTGCTTCACGCCAGACAAACTGAGGCCTATTGGTATTCACCAGCTCATCATCCTCAGGAGAAATTAACAGCGGTGCTGAGGGCGGGACAATATCAGGCATGGTGGCACTGACTGAAGCAGAATAAGATTGTGGTCCAGGAGTGGGAAAAGGTTCTTCTTGAGCCTGAACTTTATTAGGGTGTTGTATGGACAAGTTTAAGCACAATATTAAGATCAAAAAACTTAATATAGCGGGCAGGTAGAGTTTTATTCTGATTAAATACCCCGTCAGCTTGCTGCGGGGATCAAATATAATCAGAATGGGGGTTCTAAGGGGATTCCCCTTAGTGGAGCTTCGGGGTTTAATACCCCGTAAGCGACAGAGGAGCAGATCAAGCTGAAAGCCTGATCGCTGAGGAGTTAAACTCCTTAGAAAAGAGCGAAGCGAATTTATTTTTAGCACTTTTGCGTTTGGCAGTTAGTCTTGTATTATTATCCCATCATATCAAAAAAGGTAATAGCTTGAGCTATTACCTTTTTAAATCTTAATTAACTTTAAACTACTTTATTTTTTCTTATTCTGCTCGTACTTATTGAGTTTAGTCTGCAACTCTTTAATCTTTTCTTTTTCTAGATTAGCCTGCTTCTCTCCATAGCGCTTAATCATTAAGACCATGGCAATGATCAGCATGCTACCGAATAAGACTGAAAGAATAATTCTAACTGGGATAATCCAAAAGCTAGAAGAGGCTACTGCTACTTGACCACTGTCGCCATAACTGGCAGTTAATTTAGCTGTGTATAAACCAAAACCCCAAATTTTATCCCAGCTACCAGCAAAATTTCGACTATTAAGAGGAAAAATGTTTTTAGAGTCAACTGGAATCGAGCCTGATTTTTTACCAAACATATTAAAAATATCAATATTCATTCTTGGGCTGATATGAATATCAGATTGATTGCGGATTAAAAATGAAAAGGGCACTGGTCCGAATTCTTGGAATTTTTTAAACTGAAAGTCGCGCACGTAAGCTTCTTCGTTAATAGCGCCTTCTACAATGACATAAAACAAAGAACCAACTCGTTGGCTAATAGCAGCCACAGAGCCAACATCTGTCTGCTCATCACCATTAATGGGCTCATGAATTACCATGGCGTATTTACCACCAGGTAAGGCATTCTCAGGCACTTCAATGAGCACTGTCATCTCAGCAGTTTCTTTAGGAGCCAGAGTATGACGATTAGGAGCAATGACCATCCAGCTAGCTAAACCCCAACGATTAGTAACAGTATCATAAACAGGAATAGGAGTAGAGCCATCATCCTTAACCACAAAATCTTGAGCAAATGAAGTTAAAGTGACAGTTTTGTCAGACACATTGCGAATTCTGACATTGGTTTGGTATTTTTCTCCTGGAGCAATGCGAATTTGGCCATCTTCACCAGCTCGAGGTGGCATGGCTACTAAAGTGAGTTGATCATTGGTAGGGTTACCAATCTGTGCTTGAGCAGGAACTATTCTAGATCCTCCCAAAAATAATAAGCAAAAGACGCTAGTTATTAAAATTGTAGAGGATATTTTTTTCATGGACAGTAATGATGGTTGGTATTTAGTATGTGATGACTAATAAATTAAAAAGTAGCTGTGGCAGTATAGGTAATAAAGGTATGATAATCACCAGCTGAAGTGATTGAGTCAACGCTAATACGATAGCACACTCTTAAATCAGCTGAGTTGGTTGGGTTACCACCAGTGGTAAATATTGTTTGAGCTGCTTGAGGAGTTGAACCTCTATTATAGTCGGCAAAATGTTTAGCCATAAAAGTACCGCCACTATTGTAAGCAAATGCTTCAGTGGAACTGCTGTTGTAGTCGTCTAAAGAATAGGCAAATCCAGTTTCAGTAGCTTGAGTAGTCCAATCTTGTGCTGTGGTATAAGTCATACTGGTCACATTGGCATCCCAAATACAGTCATATTGAGTAGCAAATGAGCCAGTACAGGCTACGCCATTACGACCTAGTTGATCATAAATCTGGGCGGTTACAGCAGCACCGTCATCAGCATTGGTAGCAACATCTAAAACTTGTGAAGCATCAGTAAAGGTAGCCACTACTAGTTCACCAAAAGGCACGGTATTGGCAGTGGTGGTAACATCAGCTGTACCGCCACACATAGTAGCGCCAGTAGTTTGCCCTGTAATAGTAAAAGATAAGGATGGGACCACTGTTGCACTAACACGAACAGCTTCAATCACACCAATTTTAACTCTAGTCACATCAACTTCAGCAGCACTGCCGTCTAAATGTCTAATATAAACATCATAAGTGTCAGCCGTACCAGTGTCGTGAGCAGTATTAGGCATAGGATTAATAACGTCGCTAATATTCATGGTGATTGCGCTACCAGTAGCTCCACCAGTGTAGGCACAGTTATAAACATGCCATTTACCACTATAGCCAGATACAGTTTGGTTAGCTGTACCAGCTTGGGTGCCAAAATTATGACTTGTGCCTGAACAGGTTACAGTGGGAGTATCAGTATCGTAATCAAAATAACCTTGATCTGGAATGCCATCAGTATTGGTAGCAGCGGCAGCAGGCACCATTAATTGAAAAGAACCATTAGTCACATTAGTACGAGTGGTAAAGGTAACTGTTAAAGCACTTTTTTCAGCTAGGAAAAAATCATCGGGATGAGTGATAGCTGAAGTAAGCACAATAGTGTTGGCATCTACAATTTCTTGAATAGTGCGGTTAACCGGCACATCTGGAGTGCCAAAGTTGATCACATCATTAACTTTAAGTACATCAGTAATATCGGTATCAGGATTGCTGTCGGTGTAGTCTGTCACATCGCTATCAATGGCAATATCTACGATAGTACCAGATACAGCCGCGGTTTCACCTAGATAAGATAATCTAGAATTACTCATGGTCACCGCAGCCGAAGATAAAGTTCCTGCTTGAGGTTGATGCAACTTGCTCAAAATTGTTAGTCCTAAAATTAAGAATGATAAAAAAAATAATCGGATATAACTGGGTGTGATCGTTGACATGAGGTTTTTTAATATTTGATAAAATTTGATGAGTTACTCAACAAATAATAGTATAAATTCAGCTAATCATAGTTTTATCAGACCTATAATTCAATTGCAATATCAATGTGAATTTATTAGTTAATCTGATCTATTGCGATAGCTAAAATAAGTATTAATTGACTATCAATATCTTAATATTATTAATACTTTTGCAGTAAGTTGTATAGAGGAAATAGACCTAGTTTATGTAACTAAGCGTTTTTTGAGTTTATATTAGGGAGGTTGACTGTTTAATTTTACTTGATTTTTTTAACAATCTGTGAGTAGGTCCAAAAGATTAAAAAGCCAATGCCAATAGCGGCAAGCACTGAAAAGGGTAGGGCAACCACTGTTTCTTGATATCTTTCCTCAGCCAATTCTAACTCAATAGTATAGACACCAAACATCATGGGCGGTTTGTAAAAAAATTGAGTAGTTAAAGTGTCCACTTTTTCTGGATTGAGAAAACCTTCGTTGTCAAAAATTTCAGGAATAGACTTTGTGCCTCTGACCATTCTGGTGGTATTGGCTAGGACAAAATCAGGATAAAAAATATACTCGCTAATAGTGTGTTGAAAAATATTTTTGATAATGGCACGCCCCTCAATCACATCAGCAGTTTTCCCACTATTTTTGGCCAAGAGTTCGAATTTAATGCCACTAAAACTATCGATCAGATGAGGCATATTGATGTTAGCTAAAGACAGCAAGCCTTGATTGGTATCTTCTTGACCAATGTAAACAATCATGTTGCTCACAACAGTGCCAGCTATTTTTGCTTTGGTAGTTTTAGGATTAATGATTTGGGTAGTTGAGCTAGCTTCTACTGAATCGACATAGGTGGCATTGACCAAAACTGCCAACGGGTATTCTTTTTCAGTGGCCAGACCACTGACATCAAACTGAAGATTAACACTGTGACTTCTTCCTGGAGCCAGCGTGAATGGCTCGCCAAAACTTAATTCAGGGTTAATCTCTTTATTAAACACTTTTCCTGGTTGCAAAATGGGTTGGCCGGTTGTGCCGTCTGCTTTAAAATCAGTGACATTGATCGAGATACGCAAGCTGCTTTGACCATCATTCTTCACAATCAAAGTGTGTCTGAGCTTTTCTGATGGCTTGGCGTAAAGATAAGCCACTGGAGGACTGACTGACAAAGAAAACTCTCGTTTGGTTGCAGTTTGAGCCTTAACCACATTCATCAGGGATGCAAAATGAAAAAATTGGGTTATTCCTAACGCAATAATGATGAAAAAACTTTTTCTAAAGTTAAAGTAGTGTTGAGTGGTGTTAAATTTAAGCACGATTTATAGTTTTAGTGAATACTTGTTCATTTATTAAGTGATCATGAGTAGCTTTTAATTAATATCCAGGCACAGCAACATAAATAATGCCGGTTTCATATTGACCAGCAGCTTGATCTCCCTCAATCCCTGCCTTGTAAGTAATGGTAGCTTGTTCGTCCTTAGCAATGTCTGTTGAGCTCATGATGGCTTGCATAGTGCCGCCACCACTAACATTAGCAAAGGGTCTAAAACACTGCGTGTCAGTAATACAAACAGGGTTAGCAGTGGTAAAGTCAGTGCTGACATTATCGCCAGTAGCATTAAAACCAAAACCGGCAATAGACTCAGTCATCCAGGGTTTAGCTGCAGACACAGTACAGGTGTAGCCAGTATCGCAGCTAGTATCAGCAATAAAATCTAAGCCGTTAGCATGAGCTAGGGGATACTGTTCATAGGTATAGATAGTGTAGCCACCAGCGCCACGAGTGCTAATGGTTAACACATTGCTACCAGTATTGTGAGTACCAGGCATTAACTCGCCTAGATCTATATCAATGTCAGAAATAGTAAAACTAAACTCTCCAATTTGATAAATATACTGAAAACCAGCACCAATAAAATAATAACTATTTTCGCTTTCTCCATATGATCCGTAAGGGCCGGCTCCACTTTGTCCCAGAGTATAGCTCACATTGTAGGCGGTGCCTTGATCAAACTTGCCTGAGCCCATATTAAAATTACCAAACTGAATTAAATAAGAATCAGATTGCATGTTTTCAGCTTGAATAGAGTTGCAACGACTCCAACAAATCAGAGTCATCGTTCCAATTAGTAAACTGATGGCAATGGTTTTAAAAAAACAATGAACTTGAGAAAATCTTTTCATGTCGTGATTAACTTAAATAAATCTGAGGCAACTCCCTCTATTATGGTTTGACACTTGAATTGCTGTCCTGTTGTTTCTGAATCTGGACTTTAAGCTTTTCTAGTTCCAGTCTCAATAAAGTTAATTGACCTTTAATTGTGGGCAAGTTTTGTTCAAACTGCGTCAGATTAATAATTTGATCAAGTTTTGGTTGTAAAAAGCCAAAAATAAAACTTTCAAAAAAATACAGCCAATCCCAGGTATTATCTTTTGCTTGTGAGAGCTCTTTTTCTTTGTGATTAAGATAAATTTTATAGCTATGGATCTCATTTTTTTCAATCTCAATCACAGCTTGTTTATGCTGAGTTTGTTCAAGCTGATATCTGGCAAACATAAAAAAGACCATAACTAAAGGTATGCCAGCTAAATGAGACAGATTCAGAGTTTGGGCAACATTGGGATTAAGAGCATAAAAAAATAAGGTTGTCACCAGAGTAACGATAATAGAGGTCCAGCGGTTCATGGTCATGGAAACAAAAAACAGGTAGACAAAAATAAGAGAGAAAAAAGCAGAAGTGGTTCCGCCAGTGGCTCCGATTAAGATCAAAAAAGCAAAACTTACTAGAGTCATCTCGTCAACATGGGTAGTGGGCAACAGTTCCCAAATGGCTGAATCATTGAGTTTTTTAAGCAGAAAATACAAGAGAATACAGCCTGCAAAGGCTTGCAAGGAAAACTGGGCTAAACTGGGAATTTGTAGCCAAATATAAGCTATGATAATGCTGGCAGATAAGGCGAGAGTTTGGGCTAAAGTGTGACGCAGTTGGGCAGACATGATTGAGTAAATACTTGATAACAATGATGATTAATTGCTGATGATCAATGTGCTGGTGCTCATTTATAATATCAATATACCAGAGAGTTGATGCTTTATACTATAATACAATATTTATGCTGATTAAATACCTTGTAGCCCCAGCTAAGTGGGGCAGGACAAACAGCTAGCGAAATTAATGTTAATATAAAATTAAAATGTCAGATCAAAATACTCTTTCATACAATCATTTAACAGCTGAGCCCAAATGGCAAGCAGCTTGGGAAAAACAAGGTCTTTTTCAAGATTCTTTAACTAAGTTTCAACAAAAAAAAGAGAATGGTCAAACTTTAAATCCTTTGTATTTGCTATTTGCTTTTGCTTATCCTTCTGGTGTGGGTTTACATGTGGGTCATGTTGAATCAAAAACAGCACTTGATATTTTGGCTAGATTTAATCGCATGAAGGGCAAGGATGTCTTTTTTCCTGTAGGTTGGGATGCTTTTGGTTTGCCTGCAGAAAATTATGCGATTAAAACTGGAGTGCCTCCGGTCGAAACCACTCAACAAGCTATTACTACTTTTCGTCGTCAAATTAAGCGATTAGGGATCAGCTATGACTGGGCTAATGAGGTTGCTACTTGCCATCCTGAGTACTATCGCTGGACTCAATGGCTGTTTAAACAACTGTATGAGCAAGGTTTAGCTTATAAAAATATTGGTATGGTGAACTGGTGTCCTTCTTGTCAAACAGTTTTGGCTAATGAGCAGGTGGTTGATGGTTTGTGTGAGCGTTGTGACAGTGAAGTGGAGCAAAAAGAGCTGGAGCAATGGTATTTTAAAATTACTCAATATCAAGACGAGCTCATTGAGGGGCTACAAACAGTTGATTGGCCAGAGCCAACCAAAAATCAGCAGTTGCATTGGATTGGCAAAAGTAAGGGTGTTGAGGTCAGTTTTAACTTAAATATGGCTGATGTCGATCCGCAAATTAGTAACCAACCTAATCACCCACCACGCCTAACTTGTTTTACTACCCGCATTGACACTATTTTTGGTGTTAGTTTTGTCGTTATTTCTCCTGAAAAGTTTAAAGAACTGCAGTTGGAAAAACTGGTGCCAAACTCTAATTTACCAGCAGTGACTGGCTATTTAACTCAGGCGTTTAAGAAAACTGAAGAAGAGCGTCGCATTGGCGAGAAAGACAAAACAGGAGTTGATACTGGGTTAACTGTTATTAATCCAGTTAGTCAAGAAAAAATTCCTGTGTTTATTGCTGATTATGTTTTAGGTCATGTGGGAACAGGAATCGTGATGGGTGTGCCAGCTCATGATGAGCGCGATTGGCAGTTTGCTCTGAAGTTTGAGTTACCGATTCGCCCGGTGGTGGCACCCAGCGATGACCAAGTTTTAATTAATGGTAAAGCCTGTTTATATAATCATCAACAACCTCAAGTTTGTACCAGTTCATATGGTGTGCTGATTAACTCTGATGCGTCATTGGTGGGGGGTAAAAATTACAATGGCTTGACTAGTCAAGAGGCTCAGCAACAACTAGTACTTGATTTTCCAGAAGTAATGCGAGCTACCACCAACTATAAACTGCGCGATTGGTTAATCTCTCGTCAGCGCTATTGGGGTGCTCCGATACCAGTGATTTATGATCCAGCTGGTGAACCTCATTTAGTTAAAGACAAAGACTTACCCTGGTTGTTGCCTACAGATGTTGATTTTAAGCCCACTGGTGAGTCGCCCTTAAAATCATCGCAGGAGTTTTTACACAGAACCAGACAGTATGCTGCTCGCGAGTTTGCGCAGTTGATTAAAAAACAAGGCTGGGCTGAAACTGGTGAGGGCTGGTTGCCCGAGTTTGACACTATGGATACTTTTGTTGATTCTTCTTGGTATTATTTGCGCTTTTTAGATGCTCGCAATTCTGATCAATTTGCTCAAAAAGAGAACCTAAAGCAGTT
Source organism: uncultured Pseudomonadales bacterium (assembly GCA_964611955.1). GTDB lineage: Bacteria > Patescibacteriota > Microgenomatia > UBA1400 > PJMF01 > CAYVBW01. Next base: position 13,943 of record CAZTBN010000009.1, read on the forward strand.
TATGCCGGTTGATTTTTATTTAATTGGTCCAGAGCATATTGTGTTGCATCTTTTATATTCCCGCTTTTTTACTAAATTTTTGCGCGATCAGGGCTATCTAGACCTGCCCAGTGGTGAACCGTTTGCTAAGATGCGCCACCAGGGCATGATCTTAGGCCCCAATCACAAAAAAATGAGTAAGAGCAAGGGCAATGTGATTAATCCTGATGTTATTGTTGAAAAATATGGCGCTGATACGCTTAGAGTTTATGAGATGTTTATGGGTCCTTTGGAAGCTGATAAGCCTTGGGATGATCGAGCAGTCCAGGGTGTGTTTAGGTTCTTACACAAATTGTATGATTTAATCGTGACGAGCTTGAGTTTGCCTGAACCTAAATTCAGTCAGCCAGATTTAGAGCAAAAACTGCATGCTGTGATTAAAAAGGTGAGTTTGGATTTACCAGAGTATAAATTTAATACCGCTATTGCCAGTATGATGGAGTTAAGCAATGACTGGAAAAAAGTCAGAGCAGAACAGCATTCTGGAGATTATCAGCACAGCGCTTTATTAACCAGACAAGATTTGCACAAATTGATTAAATTGTTAGCTCCTCTGGCACCATTTATGGCTGAAGAGTTGTGGCAGATTGCACAAACTGAACAAAATTTAAAACTTGACAACTCAAGTATTCATCTTCAAACTTGGCCAGAATATGATGAGCAGTTGGCTCAAACAGACACTATTGTTATTCCCATTCAAATCAATGGCAAACTGCGTGGCGAGTTGCACATTGCTAGCACCGAGATTGAACAGCTAACTGAGAATGACATTTTTGAGCTGGCCAAACAAGTAGAGTCAGTTAAACCGTGGCTACTTGATGACCGGGGAAAAAATTTGACGATTAAAAAAGAGATTTATGTGCCTAAAAAGATAGTGAGTTTGGTCATTTAAGTTTTTTGTGTTTATTTTTATTAGCCAGCCCGCTTCTGCTTAATTTTCCTAGTTAAAAGTCAGCTTGACGTCAGTTAGTCTGGTTATAGTGGTGGTTGTGTTAATTAAATTACCAAAACTTCACTGGCCTAGCTTTAAATGTAAGTTGAAAGCTCAGAAAACGCTTACTAATACCGAGTCGTCTGCACATATTGCCACTCAACAGCTGCCTGTTGTGCGATCCAATTCTGGTAAAAAACTAGCTAGTTTGTGGCGGGTGGTGGCCTCGGTGATTTTATTTTTGCTTGGTATGGGCATAGCTGGCTGGTCAGGTTTACAGTTATTGCACTCGAGTGAAGTGCCAGAGTGTGTTTATCTAGTTGATGAACAGCGCCAGTTATTAAAACAAGAGTTAACTCAGCTAGATCAAACAGCGCTAACCTCTCAGGAAAATGACAACACTACTGCAATAACAAATTCCCAGATAGTAGCTGCTACTGAAAATGAAACTGCTGACTCTTCAGCTCAACTAGTACCTAACTATTCATCTTTTGGCGCTGAAGCATTAGGCAAGATTGTAGTGCAAATCGCTGGAGCAGTGGTTAATCCTGGGGTTTATCAACTGCTGTCTACACAAAGAATTGGCGATTTAATTCAAGTTGCTGGCGGTTTTACTGAAGACGCTGATCAGCAAACTGTGATTAAGCAGTTTAATTTAGCTGCTCGTTTAAAAGATGAACAGCGAGTTTACATTCCTTTGAAACAAGAGCAGGAATTGGCAGACTGGCTTGGTCAATACTGTGGTTTAATGGCGCAAAACTCGCTGCCGCCAGCGAGTAATCAGGGGGCTAGTACTACTAATACTACTAATTCTGGCAGCACTAATGCCAACACCAGCAACAGCAACCCGTCTCAAACATCTACAGTTCATAATGTAACTCCGACTACAGCAGTAAATAACAATACTCAAGATGGGACAGCCATCACTGATAATGGGCAAACCACAACCAATCAGAATAACTGTATCTCTATTAATGAGGCTAGCAGTGAAGCTTTGCAAACACTGTCGGGCGTGGGTCCAGCCACAGCAACACTCATCATTGATGGTCGACCGTATTTAAATATTAGCGAGCTGTTAGAAGTGAAAGGAATTGGACAAGCGACATTAGAAAAGTTAGAACCATTTATCTGTTTGTAAAAAAAATTAGTTAATTGGTAGTGACTGTAAATATTACAGGACAATACTATAAGACGAAGTTTTGCAGTTAAAACAATAGGGTTGACTATTAAAAAAGCTGAAAAATGTATCTGTCAAATTAGACAACAATTACTTAATAATATAAAAATGTATTAAAAGATATCAGTAATACCGAAACCTATTAAGTCATGAATTATTCTTGCATAAATACAATATGAAACTATTGTTAATATATTGTTATATTAATAATAATGCAAAAATTGCAATTATAAAAAAATACCTGAAAATAAGACGTAAAAAGGGTTATGTTTTGTACAATTTGTGATTTTAATGTGTAAATCAAAGTTTTCTTGATGAAAATTGTAGTCACTAAAGATTCTAGGTTGTTAAATAAATCTATAAATTAACTGATTTCTAATGCCAATTAGCAATCTAAGTCTAAGCACTGCTAATGCCAAAATACATAAAAATTGTGATGATTGATCAACTTATTTCTGTCATTCAAGTTTTTCAAGCTTCGCTGAATGATTGGTGGCGAGTCTCACAGCACAGTATTACTGCTTTAAAATTACTCATTTATGATTTTAGCTATAGTGTGATAGGGAAACAGCAATCAGAGGCAATGTTCGGTCTGGTATTTGGAGCTGACAATTCTCTCAATTCTGCTTTAGCTGATACTTTTAAAGTTATGGGGATGTTACATATATGGTCCGCGTCCGGCTTTAATGTCTCAGTATTTTTAACTGCTGTAAAGCTAATTACCTACTGTAGCCATCGCATTAAGACGATTTTGCTACTGCTTAGCACTTGCGTCTTCTGGTGGTTAAGTGGCCAAGGACCATCAATGCAGCGAGCAGTGGTGATGACCGGCCTGTCGTTGCTAATTCGGCAGTATTTTTTTAAACAAATTAAGCCACTTAGGTCTTTACTATTCACTTTAACCATTATTTTTTTAATTGATCCGAGTTTGATTAATTCTTTGTCATTACAGTTTTCAGTCGCAGCAACAGTTGGAATTTTACAACTTAACCCTGGCTTTACCAATTTAGGCGATCATATTTTCTCTAAAAAAATAGCAGCTGCCAAGCGTGGTGGTAATCTAGTTACTCAAGTTTATCGGTTAATATTAAAAACACTTAACTATTTTTACACCAACTTAGCTTTGTTTTTTTCAGTTCAGATAGCCTTGCTACCTTTGATCAGCTCTACTTGGGGAGAACTTAGCTGGCTTAGCCTGATCACTAATACTTTATTAGCAGGCTTAGTGCCTTTGCTGGTTTTTTTGGGCCTATTCTGGTTTGGTTTGAGTGCTGTTTTGCTACTCAGCAGCCATCTAGTAAACCTATTTTTTGTGACAGAAAATATTTGGCTATTGAAAATAGCTCAAGTAATAGGCATGGGTGTTAATCTGCCTCTGGAGATTTTTTTGGAAATCAGTCAACTGGTAGCTAATTTTGAAACCAGCAGTGTGGTAATTCCTCAATTAACTAGCTGGCAAACTGGAGCTTGGTTAGTGGGATGGTATTTCATCGGACAATTGTGGCAATCTAGCCAGACAAAGAAAAGATTGGCGCCTTTAGCTATGACTGTTTTTCATCAAAAACAATACCATCAAAGCCATAACACTTATTTATGAAAACTATTCTCTCGATCTGTTTACTTATTTTTTTCGGACTAGGTGCCAGAATGGCTTTAACTTGGCCTGATAGCAACCTGCACATTATTTTTTGTGATGTTGGTCAAGGTGATGCTATTTTAGTGCAATTTGGATTTTGGCAGATGTTAGTTGATACCGGTCCAGACGATCAAGTGGTAAGCTGTCTGCAACAGCATGTGCCATTTTGGGATAAACAGCTTGAGGTAATAGTCCTGACTCATACACATGTTGATCACATTGGCGGTTTTCCTGCAGTGTTGGCTAACTACCAAGTTAGAGATCTGTTTTTAACCGATGTGGCAGACACTCAGGAGTTTGAAAATCTGCTCGTGGCTACTAAAACGAACTCCAACCCACATGCTATGTTTAGAAATGGTGTTTTGGGGCGTAGAATTAATTTTTCCTCTGGAGGAGAGGTATTATTTTTAGCTCCTAGCGAAACTCCAATTAAGGTTTTAGATTCTAGTTTAATAGAGTTTTCCGAAACAATGTTATCGGACGTAGCACGAGCGGAGTATATAACCAATAATGACCCAAATGAGCGATCTATCGTGCTTTTATTACGCTACTATCAGTTTGAGTTGTTATTAATGGCTGATGCTACTGCCCACAATGAGTTAGCATTACTAGAGCGTGGATTGATAAATAGAGTGGAGGGAATAAAGGTCGGACACCATGGCGCTAAAACTAGCACTAGCGAGCCTTTCATACAAAAAACACAACCCGAATTTGCAGTTGTTAGTTGCGGTTTAAATAATAAATTTGGCCATCCTTCTCTTGAGGCGCTCCAGATCTTGCAAAAAAATTATGCGCAAGTATGGCGCGTTGATGAACTGGGCGAGATTCATCTGACTACCAATGGTCAATATTATTGGCTTTTAGAATAATGCTTAATGTATAAAACTGTATAAATAAGTTTTAGTACGGACAAGAATAAGCATTATTGGGGAGAAAAGTCTTGTTATTTTAACTTGAAAAATCGAGACGATCGCTTGTGATACAAAAAAGAAGTAAAAAATGTTAATCAAATTAAAATGAAACACAGTTTTTGTTTAGGAAACTGGCAGGTAAACAATACTTGCCAATTGTGAAGAAAAATAGCAGAGGGTAAACAAAAACCGAAGATTGCTATTTACGCACTAAAAAGTGGGTATAAGCATGACCATTGATTGTTAAAGAGCGTTATAAATAATATCCCACCAATTCGAACACAATGCAAGTAGCATTTTTTAACACTAGTTAAGAATGGTAAAAATATTCAAATTTACTCAAGACAAAAAGTGTTCAAAAACTGCAATAAATTATATTTTTATTACCGGCCATTGGTTGCGTTAAGACTGTTGCAAATTTAATTATTTTGATTTTTAACAAAGATGAACATTTTGCTACCAGATCATGGTCATATTTTGTCAAAATTGCAACGATTATTAATAACTTTTTTCATAATTTGGATAACTAACTTTAATCTGGTTAAGTCATTAAATGCTGCTATGGATCATTATAATTTGAGTAATTTATTTATGCTATTTATACGGGTTTTATTTCTATCTAAACTAATCATTTATTATCAATAATAACTTAAAAACATCAATTAACATCAACTAGATCTGTGTTAGAATTCGATCATGTTTAATTATCAAAACAAGATTCTCAAAAATGGTTTGGAAGTCATAGCTGTGCCAATGCCGGCTTTAAACTCGATCACGGCATTAATGCTGGTCAATACCGGCTCCCGTTTCGAAGATAAGCAGTTTTATGGCGCAGCTCATCTCTTAGAACATTTGGTTTTTAAAGGCACTAAAAATTATCCCGATAGTCAACAATTATCCATTGCGCTAGATGAAATTGGAGCCAACTCTAATGCCTTTACCAGCAAAGAAAGTACTGGTTATTATGTTAATGCCGCCAGCTCTCATTTGCCCTTCAGTCTTAAAATTCTCAAGGAATTAGTGTTTCACCCATTGCTTAGAGATCAAGATGTTAAACAGGAAAAACTAGTGGTGGCCGAAGAAATCAAGATGTACTTGGACTCTCCAGAAGATTTTATTGCTGACGAGTTTGAGCAAATGGTGTTTAAAAATACTGGTTTAGCACACCCGATTAGCGGCAATTTAGCCGATGTGTCTGGTTTGACTGTGTCAAAATTACGTTTATTTCTGAATGACTGGTATGGTGTTAATAATATGGTGCTGGTGATAGCCGGTGATGCTCAAGTTGTACAAGCTAAAAACTTTTTTGCTGATGTAGAGGCTATTTTTAGTCAACAACCAGAGGGCAGAAAAAAAGAACATGCTCAACATAGAAAAGCTCTTTTATGTAAAAATCCTGTTTCCACTGTTAAGCAACTTAAGTTTGATCACAAAACAGCCCAAACCCATTTGGTGCTAGGCTGGTCTGCTTTAAAGCGCAATGATCCACAGCGTTATGTTTTGACAGTTTTATCAACAGTTTTAGGTGGTAATCGTAGCTCGCGTTTGTTTAATGTGGTGCGCGAGCAATCAAGCCTAGCTTATTATATTTATTCTGATATTAGTCAGTATCATGATGGCGGTCTTTTGGGAGCTAGTGCCGGCATTAATAGCCAGCGTACAGAAGAAGGAATTGCCTTAATTATTAATGAATTTGAAAAATTGGCAGATGGCAGAGAACCAGTTACGACTGAGGAGTTAAAACGATCTCAAGATTATTTAGCTGGTAAAATTTTGTTAGGACTAGAAAATTCTAGATCGGTAGCTCAGCAGTATGGCATGGCCAAGTTATTATTGGGTAGAGTAGAGGAACCTGATGAAATTATTAGACAACTTAATCAAGTTACGATTGAGCAAATTCAGCAATTAGCAGAGCAAATTATTAAAAAAGATGAAGTGAGAATTGCTTTAGTGAGTTAAGCATTGGCAGTAGGCAACTTTTCACTTTTGCCTTTTAAGTGACAAGCTCTTAAAATATATTTAATAGTCATGAGCATTAGCGATTTTATTAATTATTATTTAAAGATATGAAACCCACCAGAACAGCAGTTTTAGTGAAACCAGACGGCCTGCAACGAGGCTTGATCGGAGAAATTATCAGCCGTTTTGAAAAAAAAGGCTTAAAATTAGTTGGCTTAAAAATGACCATTATGAATGATGATATGTTAGATCGTTGGTATGCCGAACATCGAGAAAAAGATTTTTTTACTGCTTTAAAAGAGTTTATGGGCTCGCAACCGATTGTAGCCATGGCCTGGGAAGGTATTGATGCTGTGCCAGTGGTGCGTAAGTTAGTTGGTACCACGCTAGGTCGAGAAGCTGAAGCAGGTTCAATTCGTGGTGATTTTGGTATGAGCAAACAATTTAATCTGATTCATGCCTCATCTGAAGACGAAGCAGCTGTGAATGAACTTAAAATTGTGTTTAGTGATCGAGAAATGTTTGATTATAGTTGGCCTATGGGTGATTTGGTTTATGCTGAACATGAACGAGATTAGCTAGCAGTAGCAGTTTCATAAGAGATTGAAAAAAAGCGTAAAACTTTGTATGCAAAAATGGAGTTGTGTCTCCAGTGGGAGTTGAACCCACATTGCTGGTTCCGGAAACCGGTGTTTTATCCAGTTAAACTATAGAGACTTGTCGTGTAATAAAATTATGATATGTTTGCCATCAGACATTATTTAATTCTATTGCGTGCTATATTGCTGTCTATTATACTGAAAATTGATGTTTAACTTCTCATTTTTGCGAAAATTTAATAAAAAAGATGTAGTTTGGCTAGTATTAGTTATAGCTCTGGCTAGCTTTTTTCGTTTGTATCAATTGGGATCTACTCCGGATGGTTTTCATAATGATGAAATTATGAATGGTTATGTAGGGCGCTTCATTTTGGAAACAGGCAAAGATCTTTATGGTAATGCTTATCCAATCAAGTATTTTAATAATTTTGGAGACTATCCTAATGTGATTCCCATGTATATTTCTGGATTTTTTACTTATATTTTTGGAGTAAATGAGTTTGCAGTCAGATTTCCCATTGCTCTTGCCGGAATTCTCACAGTTGGGCTGATGTTTTATATCTGCCGTTGGCTATTTGAAAATAAAACAGTAGCAATTTTAACCAGTTTGAGTTTAATTATTTTGCCTTGGCATTTGGTTTTATCGCGAGCTACAGCAGAAGGAATTACCGCTACTTTTATTTTTCTGCTGGGCTTTACTTTAGTCTTTAAAGCACTAGACCAAAAATCTTGGACAAACTTCATCGCTGGCGATTTATTGTTATTAAGTACTTATTTACTTTATCCTGGGTTTAGGGTTTTAACTCCTGTGGCAAGTTTAGTCATAGTTTGGCTCGCCTTTAAGTCTAATTTTAAGCTTTTCGCAATTGGCTCAGCTTTATTTTTCTTTATTGTAACTGGTTTAATTAGCCAAACCGAGTGGGGCAGAGGCAGGTATGAACAAACTTCAGTCTTTACTTTTAATAATGTCATTAAAGGAAAAGCATTGCGCTACTCAACTGGCTTAGGTTCGGGACATGTTTTTGAAGCTAGATTTTTCCATAATAAATTAATATTAGTTGGACAAGAGTTTATGCGTCAGTACTCATCTTATTTTTCTTCTTCATTTTGGTTTGTTGATATTGGAAAACCAGATAGATATGTTGTTCCGGAACATGGCCAGTTATTATATTCGCTCGCGATCATAATAATTTTAGCGATATTAATTCAATTTTTTAAGCCTTTGAAAAATATTGAACTTGATCAATTATTTAATAACAAGAGATCAAGATTTTTCCTGGGATATTTGTGGTTACTGTTGATCTCACCAATCTCGGCGGCATTAACCTTGGATGATACTCCTAATATTCATCGCACAGCTCTCACAGGAGTATTATTAATGTTTTTAGTTGCTTATAGTTTGGCGATCATTTTGAAATCTATAAAAAAAAATCAGGCTAAAAAAGTTTTTATAGTGATTTTATTAGCAACGCTTTCTTTTGAGGGTTTAATTTTTTGGCATTATTATACTAGGCTTAGTCGATATACTACCATGCTT
>CAZTBN010000010.1:0-20256 GCA_964611955.1 uncultured Pseudomonadales bacterium
TATCTTCAATTATATTAAAGAATATATAGAATGACAAAATTTATATTTGATTTAGATGGTACTGTCACATCGCAAGAAACATTACCAATCATTGCTAATTATTTCAATGTCTCACAAGATATAGAAAATTTGACGAGGGAAACAGTGCAAGGCAATATTCCTTTTGTAGAGAGTTTTATCCGAAGAGTTTATGTGTTAAAAAAAATACCGATTAATGAAATTTCGCTTCTATTAGAAAAAACAAAGCTATATTCTCAAGTTTTGAACTTTATTTCTGAAAATAAAGACAATTGTGCCATTGCTACTGGCAATCTAGATTGTTGGGTAGATAGGCTTTCTAAAAAAATAGGTTGTAGTTGTTATACTTCAGAGGCGAAGGCAAAAAATAATTACATTGATAGAATCACACATATTTTAAAAAAGGAAGATGTGGTCAAAAAATATAAAAATTCTGGAAATAAAGTTGTTTTTATAGGTGATGGCAATAATGATATGGAAGCTATGAGAATATCTGACGTTTCGATTGCATGTGGTTTAACTCATTATCCATCAAAAAGCATATTAACTATTACAGATTATTTAGTATTTGAAGAAGAATCTCTATGTCGACAACTAAATCAGTTATTATAAGTTGTGCTGGAATTGGATCTAGGTTAGGTCTAGGACAAACGAAAGCACTTATCAATATAGACGGAAAATCGCTTATTAGATGGCAATTGGAGATGCTGAAGAATATTGAAGATATAAGAATTGTAGTTGGCTATCAATCAAGCGAAGTTATAAACGAAGTTCTTAAAATTAGAAAAAATGTTATTTTTGTTTACAATCATAACTATTTTGACACAAAAACTGGAGCAAGTTTTTATTTAGGTGCAAAAGATGCCAATGAGTTAGTTATAGCTTGGGATGGAGACTTATTGGTACATCCAGACGATGTTAAGATGTGCTTAAATACCGACGAAGAATATATAGGTTATGGTGAAATTGTATCTGATGAATTAGTGTATGTAAAAACAAACAATAAAGGGGATGTGTTAAGCTTTTCGCGAGAATCAGGCGATTACGAATGGACTGGACCGGCATGCATTAGGAAGAATAAAGTAAGATATAATGCTAATAATGTATATAATCAGCTTGAGGAATATTTACCAATGAAAGGATTGAAAATTAGAGCTCAAGATATCGATACTTACGATGATTATAAAAATGCTATAAAATTTGTAAGGAATTGGAAAAAATAATATGAAAAATAAAAATACATTGACTTTTTTTCAAAACATGGCTGATAACAATCCTGATGAAAAATCTACTAAGATTATTGCTACCAATGATTTTACCGATTTAGATTCAAAATTTATTTTAAAGTATGCTAATAAACAATCAGAAATCTTAGATTTAGCAAGCGGCTCTGGATTAATTGTCAATAAAATATACAAAAAAGTTAAACACATTACTGCTGTAGAAGTATTTCTTCAATTTTCTAAATTTATAACAAAGTCTAAAAAAGTATCAATTATTAATGAAGATATCACATTATTTTCTACAAAAAAATTTTTTGATTTAATAACTATGTTTGGAATAGTCCAATATTTTAATGAAAAAGAAATAATAAAAATTTATACACAATACAGAAAAAATTTAAAGAGCAACGGAAAAATAATTATCAAAGGACAATTTGGAGTAAAAAAAGACGTAATCATTGAAGGTTTTTCTCAAGAATTAAAAACAGATTATTATTCTGAATATCGTTATATCAATAAGGAAGTTGATATTTTAGATAAAATAGGATTTAAAAAAATTAAGGTAGTAGATATTTATCCGGCTAAATTTAACCGGTGGAATAATACTCATTTTTATGCCATTGTCGCAGAAAAGTGAAATTTATATTTATTATGATTAAATTTCTTGATCTTTATAAAATTAATCAACGATATCGTTTAGAAATAGCTACTGCTATTAAAAACGTTTTAGATTCTGGCATTTATTTATTAGGAGATGCTTTATCTACTTTTGAAAAAAATTTTGCTAATTATGTTGGCACTCAATATTGTGTTGGTACAGCCAATGGTTTAGATGCGCTGAATTTAATTTTTAAAGGTTATAAAGAATTAGGTATTTTACAAAATGGCGATGAAGTGATGGTGCCAGCCAATACCTTTATTGCTTCAATTTTAGCCATTTCTGAAAATAATTTAACACCAATTCTAGTTGAGCCAGATCTTGAAACATATAATCTCAATCCAAATTTAATTGAGGAAAAAATAACTGCTAAAACTAAAGCGATTATGGTTGTTCATTTATATGGTCAAGTAACAGCTATGGAAAAAATTTGGCAGTTGGCTAAAAAATATCATTTATTGGTGATTGAAGATGCAGCTCAAGCTCATGGTTGTGAATATCAACATAAAAAAGCTGGTAATCTTGGAGATGCGGCTGGATTTAGCTTTTATCCGGGAAAAAATTTAGGAGCCATGGGTGATGGTGGGGCAGTCACTACTAACAATCAGCAATTAGCCACAATCATTGAGACTCTGGCTAACTATGGGTCAGCTAAAAAATATGTTAACGATTATAAGGGTATTAACAGCCGACTAGATGATATCCAAGCTGCGATTCTAAATGTTAAACTTCAATATTTAGACACAGATAATAAAAAAAGAGCTGTTATTGCCCAGCAATATCTGGATCAAATTCATAATCCCAGAATAATTTTACCTATAGTTGAAGATTTTAAAGCACATAACTTTTATGTTTTTGTGGTTAGATCTAAAAATAGAGATCAATTACAAAAGTATTTAGCTGACAAGCAAATTGGATCATTAATTCATTATCCTATTCCACCACATCAACAAAAAGCTTATTCAGAATGGAATCATTTAAGCTTGCCAGTGACTGAACAGATTCATCAAGAGATTTTAAGTATTCCCATGAGTCCTGTGTTGACTCAAACTGAGGTCCAAGAAGTTATTCAAGCTTTAAATAATTTTTAATTTAAAGATTCCCATTCTTTATTTTGATTATAGATTAACATTAATATTCCTTTATTTTTTTGTGTGGTTTGAATTTGAGATTCTTCTGATATTAACTCGATATTAGTTGTTTTGCTGATAGTTTCGAATTGTTTGAAAAAATAATCAAAATCTTGATGATTTTTACAACCAAGCATGTCAGTTGAGGTTTTTTCAGTACAAAAGATATATGTTTTATAATTCCAAAAATTATTACCATATTTTTCTAAAGTAGCTTCGTAAAATGAGTTGCCAAAGGATTGTGAATCCCAATAATATAAATTATTGTAATTAGCTCGATAAAATGTTTCGATTGGAATTAATAAACTTATCCATAAAATAACAATTATTGGACCAATATTTTGAAGTATTCTGTGTTGAGAAAAAGATCCAATCATGTGAGCTACTACTAATAATAGCCCAGTAAATGGAACATATAACCATCTCATTTCCAGTCTAAAAGTAACTGAAGCAGCTAATAGAGTTAAAAAAATAAAAGAAAAAAAGAAAAGAAAATTAATAATACTTTTTTTATTATTGAGGATTAATTTAAAGTAAATAGTAAATAGAGTTAGTAAACAAAGATTAGCTATAAAAATCAAGACTCTGATATTTCCAGGAACTAGATCCATGGAAATTCCATTTAAGTAAGTGGGGCCTGCGTTTATTTCAAATAGGTACATCCATCCAGAAAAAAATAGTTTAAAAAAAGTAGGTAAATTAAAAGTTTGTAAAATATCAGTGCCGCCAGTACCATCAAGTGGCCTTATTTTTAAAATAAATATTTTTATTCCCCAGATAATAATCACTGGCAAAGCTGATATTCCAAACAGGTAAATTTTCTTCCGATTTGGTTTTGAAAATAACAATATAAATGCATACAAACATATTAATACTATAAATCTTTCATGGATTAATAAAAGCGAAGTGAACGTCAATAGACTAAGCCAGAAATATTTTTTAAGTTTGGTATTTTGATAAAGCCAAAGTAAAAAAAACATGACAATAGATGTTAGTAATGCCATAGCTTCCATGAGTCCTAAACTTTGAGTTATATCATAATAGGCAAATCTAGAAAGAATAAAAGTGACACTGAGACAAAACGCAACCAAAATGTTTTTTGATATTTTTTTAAATATTAAAAATAGTATTAATGCTATGAAAAAGTTAAACATTAAATTAAAAATACCAAACAACCAAATCTTGTTGCCTATTAAACTTGAAATTATAAAATAAGTACTTAAGAAAACTGGTCGAAATTTATTGTAGCTTGTATCTAAAATAAAATTTAAAGAACTATTTCTATTAACATCAAAAATATGCCAGAGAGCCACATCATCGTTGAAAGCGAATGCTTTCAATCTCATTGGTCCATTAATTAATAAATTTATAATAAATAATGCACTAAGACTAGCTGTTTGAATTAATATATCTGTTAGTTTTTTATTTTTAAATTTAATAAAAAAAGATTGGTAATATCTTAAGTATCCTGCATTAATTTTTTTAATTAAGACATTTATTTTTTTATAGCGAGATGGATTCACTATAAAATTTAGTAATAAAGAAATCAATATTATTAAAAAATATTTTATCAACTCGATATGGTAAAAAAATAATATTATTTTTTTAACTATGAATTTTGGTATTTCATTTTTATTTTCTTGGAGATATTCCCGGGAATAATTATATTTAATTAAAAATGGAGAAATATGAGTTAGAACTGTAATTGAATCTGCTGAATTTTCTCCGAAATATTCTATTTCAAATAGATAGTGCTTATTATTAGAATCGCTAATTTGAGGAAAGCCAAATGGAAAATAAAGACTCTGTTTGAATTGACTAACTTTATATCTATTAATGTAAAGCCATTGTTCCTTTGCAGTCTCCTTAATTTTAAATAATAGATATCCATTATCTGCTAAATTATTTTGAGAAAATTTGATAGAAATTATGCCTAGTTGGTTATTTTTAGCTATAAATTCTTCGGAGATTGTATCGCCAGTAAAAAGTTTAGTGTTAGCGTTATTTGCGAAGTTGCGATTCTCAACAATTACAGTTGGATTGACATCTTGATAGTCAATAGCCTTGATGATACCAAATCCCGCAATAAGGATAAAAATGAAAAAAAAAATTAATCTATCCCACATCTTTATGTAGAATGTCTATATTAATACAATTTGTTCATCATTTTTCTCATAACTCAAGCCACAAGCACATTGAAAAGCATTATGTGTAAAATTCATTTTGACACCACATTGGCAGACATAACCTTTGGGAACAGCTGGATTACCATATACGATTTCATAATCATTGACGTTTTTAGTGACTACAGAGCCTGCACCAATCATGGCGTAATTACCTATAGTTATTCCTGGTAATATGGTTGAGTTGGCTCCGATCGAACAACCATTATTCAAAATAGTTCTTTTTTTAGCAAAACAAACATTTTTACTGCGAGGATATTTATCATTGGCAAATGCAACGCTCGGACCAATAAAAACATTATCGCCAATTATAACGCCATTCCAGATCCAAACGCCGCTTTTAATTGTCACATTGTCGCCGATGATAACTTCATCTTCAATAAAGCAGTGATCACAAATATTCGCATTGTTGCCAATTTTAACACCAGCAAGAATGTGCACAAAAGCCCAGATTTTTGAATCTTGGCCAATGTCTTGAGTATCAACTATGGAGCTAGGGTGGATAATGATGTTTTTGGAGTTTTTCATTTTATGAGGATTAAATTGATAATGAAACTTTTTTTAAAGGTCTTATTAGTATACACTAATGCTATCCTTGTTAATGAGAAAATCAAGCTTGAGCTTATGAAACATAAAATAATTAGTTTTATTAAAAAATATTGGATTTTATTAATTTTTATTTTTATTTTTTCTTGGTTTATTTTACCTAACTGTTTTCAAAATAATGAAAACTTGAATATTATTTCTGCAGAGCACACTGATAGCGGTTCTATTTTGGGTAGTATTATTCAAATGTTTAATCACTCAACTACTCGTTCTTTTTATAATCAAAATATTCCTTATCACACTGCTTATTATGGATTTCCCTTCAATAGTCTTTTATTTTTTATCTTTCTATTTATTAATTTAGTATTTAAAGTATCTTTTACTAATGTTGAAATTTTCGCCTTAACAGCTAAACTTTTTAACTTTTCAGTAGCTATATTATGTATAATAGTCATTTTTAATTTAATAAATAAGTTATTTAAATACAAAATAACACCGATTATTTATCTGATCACTTTTTATTTTTTTGCTCCTTTTTTATATTATAGTTTTCATATTAAATCAGATCTTTTAGGTTTATTATTTTCTTTAATTTCTTTCATATATCTATATTATTATTTTGTTAAACCAAAATTAATTAAAAATATTATTATTGCCAATGTTTTTGCGGGTTTAGCATTCCTTTGTAAGCAGCCTAACATTTTTGTGTTAATACCTTTATTTTTAGGATTAATTATTAATTTTTATGGTAATATTTGGCAAAATTTTAAAAAATTATTTCGGGTTTATTTTATTTCGGGAACAATTTTAATACTTTTGGCTTTTTTGATACACCCATATATTTTTATAGAACCAAGAATTTTTCTTGCAAAACAGCAAGAAATGTTAATTATGACTTCAGACACTGTGCAAAACAATATTGCTTGGTGGATGGATTCTTATAGGCATAATTCATTATTTTTTATTTCAGCCATTTCTCCTTTTTTATATATTTTAATTAATATATTTAAGAAGAAAAAAAATATTAATACCAAATTTCTTTTGATTCTAACAAGTTATGCCATTGTTTATCTAATTTGGTTAACTTCTACAGTGGGTCCGCATCGTGTACCTGCTTATTTTATTCCGCTAGTGCCAATTTCTTTAATATTTTATTGCGATATGCTGGACTATTCGATTTGGCAAATAAATAAAAATCATAGAATGAATTTGAAATTTTTATCTTTCATTTTTTTTATTTTATTGATATATGGCTCTGTTAAGTCTGTTAAAGTTAACCTTAATTATGTTAATGATACCCTTACTTCGGTATATGAGTTTAAGAAATCACCCGCATATAGCTCAACAAAGACTCTGGAAACGGAAAATAAATTTCAGAAAATTAATTTAATTTATTCTAACTCTTTACCTATTGATAGTAGACTTTATCAAGAATCTACTAATACCTGGCAACTACCGACTACAGAATCAATTAGTGTGTTTAAACCAAATTATATTTTTGTAGATTTAACTACTTATTGGGAAAAACCATATGATTATTGGAAAAATATAGCACTACAGAATGACTTAAATAATGAGAAATTTTTTTTAGATAACGTGGAAAAAGAAAAAAATATTATTCTCTTTTATTAATTAACTATCTTTTTGTATAAATTTGATTGTAGAACGATATAGCGTGAAATAGAAAATTATGATATTGTTAGCACTATCATTATGACAAATAAAAAATTCCTAGTTACAGGAGCATCTGGTTTTATTGGTTCCGTCTTGCTGAGAAAATTATTGGAACAAAAACAGGAAGTTCATTTGATTCTTAGAAAAAATTCTCGAACTTGGAGAATTAATGATTTATTAAATAAGGTCACAATTCATTATTCTGATTTGTCCAATTTAGATGAATTAATCAAAATAGTTAAAAAAATTAATCCAGATATTATTTATCATTTAGCTACAAATGGGGCTTATTCTTATCAAGTTGATGCTGATGGAATTATTAAAACCAATATTTTAGGCACTTGGAATTTATTACAGGCATGTAACGAAGTTGATTATGAGCTATTTGTAAATACTGGTAGTTCTTCTGAATACGGTTTTAAAAATTTTGCCATGAGAGAAATTGATATTGTTGAGCCTGCTAGTTATTATGCTGTGACTAAATGTGCTCAAACATTGCTGTGTAGCCACATTGCCAGACAGGAGAAAAAACCTATTGTGACTATTAGACCATTTTCTGTTTATGGACCTTATGAAGAACCAAAAAGATTTTTCCCCACTTTAATGATGGCACTGTTATTTAAAAAAGATATGAATTTAGTTGATCCTGATACTGCTCGAGATCAAATTTATGTAGATGATATTGTTAGTGCCTATCTAAAAATTGAAGAACTGAAAAAAAATCCAGGAGAATACTTTAATATTGGTACAGGGATACAATCTAGCATAAAGAATGTGGTTGATCTAGCTGTTAAAGTTACTAAAGAAAATACTAATTTTAAATGGGGAAAGATGGAGGGTCGTAATTGGGATACTAATAATTGGGTAGCTGATATTTCTAAAGCGAGACAGCTATTAGGCTGGGCTCCTCAAATATCATTAGAGAAAGGAATAGAATTAACATGGGATTGGTTTAAATCTCATCATGATTTATATGAAACTAAAAGCTAAACTTAAACACATTAAATGCCCAATTTGTAATTCTTCCAAAAATTATCAAGTTATTTATAGAAAAAATTTTAAACTATCAGATTTTAACGTTAAAATTTTTTCTGCTAGGCGATTGCCTGATAAAATTCACTATCAAATGGTTAAATGCAATCAATGTGGCTTGGTTAGATCGACGCCAATTGTTGATTTATCAAACTTAAATAATCTCTATAAGGAAAGCTTACTTACCTACAATGACGAAATTGAGAGTTTAACAGCCTCCTATATTGGCAATTTAGCCTCAGTATTAAAAACTTTACCAAAATCTGCTTCTATTTTAGAAATTGGCTGTGGCAATGGCTTTATTTTAAAAGCTATTTATGACTTGGGTTATAAAAATGTTTTTGGTGTAGAACCCAGCACTGATGCTGTTAATAAAGCAAACTCCAAAATTAAAAAAAATATTAAAGTTAGTATTTTAAAAACCGACTTGTTCGACAATAAAAAATTTGATTTTATTTTTTTCTTTCAAACATTCGATCATATTCCAGATCCAAATAAATTTTTAAAGTTATGCTATAAACTGCTAAACCCGGGGGGAAAAATTTTTGCTTTTAATCACAATATTGATAGCTTGACTTCTAAAATATTAAAAGAAAAAAGTCCAATTATTGATATTGAACACACCTTTCTTTACAGTCCTAAAACTTTTACCTCTATTTTTCAAAAAAATGGCTTTATCGTTGATGAAGTTTATTCGCCATTAAGTATTTTAACGATAAAACATTTGTGCTGGTTAATACCAATGCCAAAAAAACTGAAACTTATGATTTTGAATTCTAAATTACAATTATTAAATAAAAATGTAAAATTAAAATTGGGCAATATTTGTCTCAAAGGACATAAAAAATGAATATAAAATTTGACAAGAACCAAAAAAAACTGAGAAGAAGATTGCTAGAGGTTATTAACAAAGCTCATGAGTCACATATCGGATCATGCGTAAGCGTTATTGACTTGATTGATGCCGTGTATGCAGTTAAAAAGAAAAATGAAAAGTTTATCCTGTCAAATGGACATGCTGCTGTAAGTTTATACGTAATTTTAGAAAAATATAAATATTTTAAAGATTTAACTCTAGAAAAATTTAATGTCCATCCTGATAGAAATCCTAAAAAGGGGATTGATGTTTCTACTGGTAGTTTGGGCCAAGGTTTACCTATTGGTATCGGAATGGCCTTAGCGAATGAAAATAAAAATGTCTATTGTATTATTTCTGATGGTGAATGCGCTGAAGGTAGTATTTGGGAAAGCTTAAGAATCATTCATGATTTAAAGATTAATAATTTGAAAATTATTGTTTCTGTTAACGGTTGGGGAGCATATGATCCAATTTCTGCTAAAGATTTAGAAAAAAGAATTAAAGGCTTTGGATTTAAAACTATAAAAGTTGATGGTCATAATACTCAAGAAATAGTTCAAAAATTAAAAACTATTTACACCGAGAGCACTGTTATTTTTGCTAAGACATGTTCAACACAATTTTGCTTTCTAAAAGGTTTAGACGCTCACTATTGCACTATGGAAGGTAATGATTATGAATTAGCTATGGAAAAATTAAAATGATAGACTACACTCAAAATTTACGACGTAGATTTGCTGATGAAATTCTCAAAGCGATGAAAACTGATAAAAGAATAGTCATTGTAGCTGGAGATTTAGGTTATAGAATTTGGGATCAAGTGCGAGAGGTTTATCCAACAAGATTTTTTAATGTTGGTGCAGCTGAACAAGCTATGATTGGTGTTGCAGTCGGATTGTCATTAGAAGGAAAAATCCCAATAGTTTTTTCGATTACACCATTTTTACTTTATCGACCCTTTGAAACTATTCGTAATTATGTTAATCATGAGAAAACTCACCTAATTTTAGTGGGTTCGGGCAGAAATAAAGATTATTTTCACGATGGTTTTTCTCATTGGGCAGAAGAAGATAGAGAAGTGATGAAATTGTTTAAAAATATTAAATCCGTTTGGCCTGAATCTGCTGAAGAAGTTTCCAAATTAGTACCCAAAATGTTAAAAGGTAATGGCCCTTGGTATATCAATTTAAAAAGATAACTGAAATGAAAAAGAAAAAAATTTCTGCAATAATTGCTTGTTATCGTGATGAAAAAGCTATTCCTATTATGCACGATCGTTTGGAAAAAATTTTCAAAAAAATAGGAGTGGATTATGAAATTATTTTTGTTAATGATGGCAGTCCAGATGATTCTGAATCAATATTAAAAAAGTTAGTTGCAAAAGATAGACATACTATTGCAGTTAATCATTCTAGAAATTTTAGTTCTCAAATGGCTTTTACTAGTGGCATGGATATTTCAACCGGAGATGCGATTGTTTTTTTAGATGGAGATCTACAAGATCCTCCAGAATTAATTGAAGATTTTTATAGTAAATGGATTAAAGGATATGATGTTGTTTATGGAGTTAGAATTAAGAGAGAAGCTTCCTTCATGATGCAGATGGCATATAAAAGTTTTTATAGAATTTTTCATAAAATTTCATATATCAAAATTCCTCTTGATGCAGGAGACTTTTCTTTAATAGATAGAAAAGTAGTTAATGTTTTAAAAACATTTCCCGAAAGAGACAGGTTTTTAAGAGGTTTACGAGCATGGGTTGGTTTTAAGCAGATTGGAATAAATTACATGAGACCGGAAAGAATGTTTGGCACTACAACTAATAATTTGTTCAAAAATTTTAATTGGGCCACCAAAGGTATTTTTTCCTTTTCTTACGTTCCCTTACAATTAATGACCATGTTGTCACTATTAGTATTTATTATTTCTTTAGTTGCTATGACAACTCAAATAGTTTTAAAAATTTTTACGCCTGACTCAGCTCCAAAAGGAACAACTACCATTTTGGTTAGTGTTTTATTTTTGGGCTCAATTCAATTATTGGGTATTAGCATTTTAGGAGAGTATATCGGTAAAATATTTGAAGAAGTAAAGCAGAGACCAAAATACATTGTAAAAAGTATCTTTAAGCACTAAATATGATAAAAAAAATTTTTCAAAATATTGCCCTTGGATTCTGGGGAATTATTAACAATCGAAAATTAAGTTTTAAACTTAAATTAATTTTGTTTGCTGATGATATTCGATTTTTGTTTTTACTAATGATTGCAATCCTGTTTAAAAGAGTAAAAAAAATAAAAAAAGTAAAAATTTACTCTTTTGGTTATGTTGTGCATTTTAGTAATTACATAACCTTTTATTATATTTTTAATGAAATATTCTGCAAAAGTATTTATCAACCATTTAATATTAATAATTTTCTAGATGTTGGTGCCAATATTGGCTTAGCAACTTTATGGTTTAAATTTTTTAATCCTAAATTGAAAGTATTAGCTTTTGAACCAGAAAAAGAAAACTATTCTTATTTATTAAAAAATATCAGAGAGAATCATCTAAAGAACATTTCTACTTTTAGAGTTGCTCTTAGTAATAAAAATGGTACTGCAAAATTTTATAAAATTAACGACGATATTCAAAATTTGGACAGCGGACTTTCTCTAAATCAAGATTTTGAATATGAGAGTTATCAAGTTAAAACAAGTAAATTATCTGGATTTATCAAAGAAGATGTTGATTTATTAAAGATGGATATTGAAGGTGGAGAGTATTTTGTTTTTGATGATCTTTTTCAAAAAGACAAAATAAAATTTATTGATAAATTAATTTTTGAAGCACATTATTTTGACAAACAACAAAGAAAGAAATTAAAAAATATTTTGAAGAATCTCAAAAGAACAGGAAAAATCAAGCAATTAGAGAATAGTGGGATTACAACAGTTTATTCATATAGTAAAAAAAATCTTAATTAAATTATTATAAGAATGCCTAAAATTCATTTTGTAAAAATCAATCTCAGGATTATGATACCATTAGTTTTGGTGTTGCTGTTAATA
Source organism: uncultured Pseudomonadales bacterium (assembly GCA_964611955.1). GTDB lineage: Bacteria > Patescibacteriota > Microgenomatia > UBA1400 > PJMF01 > CAYVBW01. The sequence goes on from CAZTBN010000010.1 coordinate 12,377, forward strand.
GTCGGTTTTAAAAAAATAAAAGATTTTCAAGATTATGATTTAACCGTTATTGTTGAGAGTCATGGTTTCGCTGATAAAGAAAATAAAGATTTATTTAAAGGGGAAAAGGTTATTGATCAATTTAAAGCTAAAAATAATAATTTAGGAATAATTTCAGTTAAATTTAATACTAAAGGCAAAATTAACAATGATCGTCTGCTATTCAGAATTAAAGAAATTAATAAAGAAAATTGGTACTACGTTAATTTTTATAATGTTGATCAATTTCAAAATGATCAATATTTTCCCTTTGGTTTTCCTCAAATAAAAGATTCAAAAGGAAAAATATATCAAATAGAGATTGAATCATCGAATGGACATGAAGGTGACTTAGTTCAACTTGTGAAGGCTTATCCTTTTTTAAGTAAATATAGTTTTCCCTTAGCCACTTTTTCGCATAATGCAACTAACTTATTAGTATTATTATCAGACAAGGTTATTTCTTTTTTTACTCACATTGGCTTAATAAATTATGTGATTATTCCTATCGTGTCAGTATCGTTTCTATATTTTTTAAAGAAAATAAATTTAAAAAAAATAATTTGCATTCATAAATTCACATTTTTTTCAAAAATGAAATTTGCAAAATTAATTCCTTATGAGCAATTAAATGTAATTATTAAATTTATTAGAAAAAATATATTTTCTTTTAGTAAATTAATTACTATTAAACAAAATAATTTATTTAATATTCTAGTAATTTCAACCTTTTCAGCTTTTTTATTGTATAAAATATTTTATCTATTTTCTGAATTCATTTGGTCTAAAAATTTAAATGTCGATCCAGATCTTTTAACTTCGCAAGTTGCAGGCTGGGTAATTTCTCCTGGCCAACGTGACGGTATTGAAACATACGTTTTGTATTTGTTAATTTTAGTTTGTATCTTACTGAGCATTTTTTTAAACTCCTTATTTAATTTTTCTTTAAAGATGCGTAAATACAAATTGGTACTTTTTTTGTCTTCTCTTTTTATTTTAGCTAGTTATTTTTATTATTCAGCAATTGATTTTATTCCACCTATGATTAATAGAGTTGTGGGGAAATTTCCGCTATTACTTGAAACAATAATTATTGCTATTATCTGGATTATTTTAAAAATTACTGATAAAAAAGAAAAAATATCAAATTTTTTAATTATTGTATTATTAATTCCAATTTGTTTTATAGCTATTTCTCCGTTTTCAACAACTGACTATGAGTATATTTTTGCACCGGCACTTAGATTACTTAATCACTTTCCCATTAAAGACATCTATTTTCAGTATGATATTTTCTTATCATTGATTGCTGCTTTATTCATGAAATTTAAAATCGATTTGAATTTATATCAAATCATTGGTCAACTTTCCTATTACGCGTTATTTTTAGGATCATTCTTTTTTTCAAAAAAATTGTTTCTTCATAAAAAATTGAGTTATTATTTGTTAGCAGCTGTTGTTTTAGTAAAGATTTATGGCCTAATTTGCGATCCAATCCTTGTTTTTCAGGTTACGCCTCTAAGACTAGATTTGTGGTTACCAATATTAGTATTGTCATATTTTAGAGGGATAAATAGTAAATCAATTGGTTTTTCATTAGGTTTAATGATTATTTTTCATAGAGCTTTTGGATTAATTTATAGCATTGGCTATCTACAAGCTGTTAGTGTTTTATTTCTTATAGAATTTTGGCAAAATAAGAAATCTCTGAATATTTTAAAAGAACAAATAAAAAAATATTTCTCTCTATTTTGGCCTAACGTCCTTTTATTAGTATTTTTTTTTGGTTTAAGTTTAATAATATTTAGTGGTTCTTCTTTAGAGGCTGCTTCTGTTTATCAGCAAATTGGTATTGGTTTCATGCAAATTTCAACAAAATCTTTTTATTGGTATTTTCCTGTTTTAGTAAGTGCTTTAATGATTGCGTTAATTGATAGGAAAAAAATATTATCGACAAATTATTTTAATTCAAGTATTTTTTTGATTTTTTTAGCAATCGGCAATTTAATTTATTTTTATGGTCGTAGTCATGAAAATAATCTAATTAATATTGCCGCCTCTTTGCTCTTTATTTTATATTTATTTTTTGATTTATTATTGGACTTTAAAAAAGATATTTTCAAATCAAAATTATTTGTAAAAAAAATATTATCAACTTTTGTACCAATTATGCCTGTTGTATTGATAGTATTTTTTTACTCTTCCGGAATAATAGATAGGAGTAAAACTCAGTTTGAAAATTTAAAAAAAGGCCAAAATATTTATCCAATGAAAATTAGTGAGAATAATTTAAAGATAGAAAAAATTAGAGAAATTACTAACTTTAGCAAAAAAGTGTACTTTGCTGTTAATAGTGATTTTTATTATTACTATTATGGAGATTATGTCCCTCAGGGACACTATTCACCCCATTTATCTTGGGTATATAAAAAAGACATGCTAGATTATATGCAAGTTCTTTTAAATAATGGATATTACATTGTTTATTCATCAGGCACGAGCTATACAACATTATTCGCTAACCTAATATTTGATTACAGTCTTGATCAAGATGGCTTTGAAGTTTTGTGGAATGAAGATTAAAGAAATTACATGATTAACACAACTGTGGTTTAGGGTGAAAATTATTTTCAAATACTTTTTCCCAAGTTAGTTGAGACAACTGTTGCCTTAATTTTTCATAGTCAGAATTTAATAAATCTTCTTTTTCTTGAATTTGTATAACGGCTTTTGTCCAGGTTAGGGGATCCATTTCTTTAGAATTTAAAATTGATAAAAAAGGTGAACTTAAATCAATGCCTTCTGCTCCAATTTTAGTTGTTATAACAGGTCTGCCATAGCTAAGACTTTCCAAGATTTTAATTCGACTTCCAGATCCAGAAAAAATGGGAGCTATTAATAAATCAATTTCTTTATAAAAGCTTTCTACAGCATCTATATAACCTAATTGATTTATTGAAGACCTGGATATTAATTTATCTATTAAAATTTTAGAATTATTACCAGCAAAGTAAAATTTATATTTAATTTTTTGAATTTCTAATTGAGGTAAGATATTGTTTATTAAAAATTTTATAGCCTGTTGATTAGGAGGATGATCACAAGAACCAATAAAACCTAAATTTATATAATCATCTTTGATTCTTGGTTCTAAAATATGAATACCATCAATGGCATTAGAAATGACGCTTACTTTTTTAAGCTTAAAATGATTTTTTAAAATATCTCTATCATGATTAGACACGGCTATTACCAAATCAAATTTAGGTAAATATTTGCGTTCATAATAATAGACTTCAAGAAAACGAATAAAGTAAATGATTTTTTTAAATAAATTTTTTTCAATTTTAAGACTTCGCCAAAAAGAGACACTGGCAATATCATAAGCCACAAATATTTTTTTATTATTTTTTGATAGATAATCTACTAAATATAGTAATTGACTGAACTCAACTTGAATATTAGAAAATTGGTCACTATTCTCAGTTACAGATTTAATTAAATTTTGGTTATACCAATCTGAAAACCAATACGGTATGCCTGTTAATAAAAAACTAAAAAAACTTTTTGATTCAATAGAATAATGTTGAAATTTAATTTTAAATTTTGTTAGCCATTCTGATTCTAGTTTTCGTTCTTGATTATTGGAAATGAAACTCCATACAGTTAGATCAAAATACTGTTCTAACTGAATAATGGTATTATAGATTCTTGTTCGACCACCGCTTTTTGTAGGCAGGGCCGTGAATGGCTCTATTAAAAGAAGAGATTTTTTTTTAGCCATATTTACCAAATAAACTTCACGAATTTAATTATTTTATTTAGAATAATTTTTGAAATTTGACAAATCATTAATAATAATGATCCAAGAATCATGAAGATACTCAATAACTCTATAAGCCTCTTAATGTTGAGAAATTCATTTAAAGAATAACTATTAATAAAGGAATAAATAGTGTAAATTAATATTCCGAGTAATAAAATTTGAATTTTTTTTCCAGAAACTTGATCTTTAATATAATGTTTCACATTATTATATAAATCTGAAGCGAACATGTTTGAATTTTTTAAAATAAATGTAGTTCTTTGTATTCTATTTTTATTTTTAAAGTCATAGTTATATGAATACTGCCAGTCAGTTGCTTTATATATATCTTTAAATCTAGTTTTTTGGTCTTCATCAAGCAAATCAAGATAAGGTAAAATTTCATGCTTCATAATATTAAGAATATCTAAGTCATACTGTCGATTAAGATTTTGTCCACCATTAATATTGCCATGGCTAATACCTCCATCTCGATGCTTAAAAGAAATAAAGTTGAAATAGTTAAATCTAATGCCCAATCTGGAGAATTTAAGAGCAGAAGAGTAATCTTCAATCAATTTATATCTTTCATCAAAATAGCCATATTTTTCAAATATTGATCTTTTGTAGCAAGTTCCTGCCGCAGCAATCATACACTGGGTAGCCATTCTATTAAATAATTGCTTAGGATTTAGTTTTTTAATTAATTTAATATTTTGTTTGCTAACAAATAAGGCAATTAGTTTTTTTAAATCAACATCATACATTGCTAGTTGTGAAGTAACCAGGTATTCATCATTAGATAGTTGATTGAAACTATCTACGAATTTTGTGACAACATTGATGTTGTAGAAAATATCATCAGCAGCAAAAGCAACTAAATATTCACCGTGAGAGAGCTTAATCGCTTTATTTAAACTTTTAACAGTGCCCAGATTTTTTTTATTGTTATTGATGATAACCTTTTTGATGTTTGAGCCCTTATTTTTGTCAAGATATTTTTTAACTTCTTGCTCATTAAAATCATCTGAGCCATCATTGGTGATTACTAGTTCAATATTTTGATAATCTTGAGCGATGGTTGAATTTAGAGCTTCGTAAAGATATTGATAATTTTTATAGCTTAAAATAATGATGCTGATGAGCGGCTGTTTCATATAATTTATTTTAACTTATTATTATTATCTCTGCTAATGTAAAAACAAAAAAATTATATTTTAACCAATTGTTTATAGATTTCTGTATTTATCAAAGACTATAATAATACTAATGAATTTTAAATATTTTTCTCGCTACTTTGCCTTTCTTCTCATCTGTGCGCTATTTATTTACCTCCGTTTTTTTAATCTCTCCACCTCGCTTAATTTTTTTGGTGATCTGGGCAGAGATTTTTTGGTAATGCAACAATGGCAAATTACTGGTAAACCACCTTTGCTCGGTCCTCAAACCAGTGCCATGAGCTTTAATCAGAGTGCTATTTATTTTTATTTGCTTTACCCCTTTTATTTAATCACTCAAGGTTCTGTTTACGCCACTATCATAGCAGCTACAGTTTACTATTTACTTTTTTTCACTTTAATTTTTCTAAAATATAAATCTAACTTTAAACTGCAATGGCAAATTATAGGTTTATTTTTAATCACCACAGTTTGGCCAGGCTTAGTGCGCCAAGGTAGAGATGTCTGGAATCCCACCTTTGTACCTTTGGCAATTCTGTTGGCATTTTTTAGTTGGTTACACTGGCGTCAACAGCGAACCTCATCTCAATATTTCTTTTTAATTTATCTGGCTTTGGCTGCTAGCATTGCTTTTAGTTATGGCTCGTTTCCAGTAGTGATCTGTTTCTTTGCCATCATGTTTTTTACCCTGGCTCATCAAGATAAACTTAAAGCTGTCTTATATTTTTTACTCTCGCTTTTTATAGTTAATTTTCCCACTCTTGTTTTTGAGCTCAGGCATGGTTTTTTACTAACTAGTCGGATTTTTGCCAACCAGGGAGTTCATTTTGCTTCTAACATTACCACTACTATAACTAATTTTTTTCAGTATCTTTTTTATTTAAATTGGCCTATTGGCTTAGGGTTATTACTCTTAATTATTCTGGCTGGTGTAAAATTTTCCCAGTTTTTGCCCTTAAAGATAACTAAAAATATTAGCGAGTCTCAACTCCTACTAATCACTCTAGTCAGCTCTACCATTTTATTGTGGTTAATGCCTTTTCCTTTGTTTGAACATTATTTACCCGCCACCATCGCCTTGTTAAGCTTGCTATTAGTTTTTACGCCCAAAGTTGGTTCATGGCTGGTCATCGCTTTATCAATATGGTTTTTGCAACCTCAATTTATTGCTAGTTATGGCAGGGCCACTCCTATTTCAATTCAAGCGAAACGAAATTGTATTGCTCAACTGTGCCAAACAGTCACCAGTCCAGTTTATTTAAATCTCAACTCAGGTTCACACAATCACCAAGCCTATGAATATGTCTATTTAGCTAATCAGGCTGGTTGTCAGGCTGTTACGGTTGAGAATGCTGTTATAGCTCGGCCAGAGTATATGGCTGTCATCAGCGAAAATACTCAATTTGATCTTGCTCAGACTGATTATTATGAATTAAGTTTGTTCCAGCCAAGAATTTTCTCGCAAGAGATCATCTGTCAGGATAATTTATCCATTAATATTTTTCAAAAAAACTAGTAAAATAAGTTTAATAATAATTAAAAATTGATACTATGAAATTAAACTCGGTCGGTTCTTATTTAATTATTGGTTTAATCATTTTAGGTTTTTGGTTGATGAGTAGCTACAACGGTTTAGTCAAAAAAGGACAAGAGGTTGATGCTGCTTGGGCTCAAGTAGAAACTCAATATCAGCGTCGCTACGATTTAATTCCTAATTTAGTTGAGGCAGCTAAAGGCTTTTTAGATCAAGAAAAAGAGATTTTAGAAACCATTGCTATGGCTCGTCAGGGTTATGCTGGTGCACAAACTGTAGAGGAAAAAGCTGAGGCTAGCGCCCAAGTTGAGTCAGCTTTGTCTCGCTTGTTAGTTATTATTGAAAACTATCCCGAATTAAAATCAAATGAAACCATTGCTCAAGTTATGGACGAGTTAGCTGGTACTGAAAATAGAGTTAGTGTCGAGAGAATGCGCTATAACGAGATTGTCAGAGAGTACAACACTCGAGTAAAATCGTTTCCCATGGTGTTAATAGCAGGTATATTTGGCTTTAGCGATAAACCTTATTTTGAAGCTGATGCTACAGCTCAGACTGCGCCTAAAGTTGATTTTAGAAATTAGGTTACAAGCAAGTGAAAAGATTTATTTTAAACTCGATCTTGGTGAGTTTTTTCCTGTGCTTTGTTGCGCTGATTTTTTCTCCTAAAATTCAGGCCATTGAGGTTAAGCCCTACACTGGTCTGGTAAATGATTTTGCCAATGTTTTATCTGATGACACCGAGCAATCTTTAGAAGAAAAATTAGCCACTGAAGCTTCTCGAACTGAGGGAGTTGAGCTGGCAGTGATTATCTTGCCTTCTTTAGAGGGAGAAGTGATTGAGTCAGTGGCTTTGCAGTATTTTGATGACTGGCAAGTTGGTAAAAAAGGTTTAGATAATGGTGTGATCTTGCTGCTGGCAATTGAGGATCGGGAGATCAGAATTCAGACAGGCTATGGTTTAGAAGGTGTTTTGCCAGATGGTTTAACCGGCAGAATTATCAGACAAGATATTGTCCCTCATCTTAAAGAAGGTAATTATGATTTGGCAGTTGAGTCAGGAGTATCGAAAATTTTAGCTTATGCACTTGATCCCAGTTTAGCTGCTGCACAGTCCACCAGCCATCAAGCAGGTTATTCCTGGCTTATTTTTGTTATCGTGTTTGTGGTACTGGTGATTTTTATTTTAAGAAAAATGCCTGCCTCTTCTGTATATAAGCCCACACCTTTTTCTTCTGGATTTAAATTGCCTTCTTCTAGATCTTCCTCTTCTTCTAGTTCCACTAGTTCGTTTAAATTTGGCGGAGGTAGGTCTGGCGGCGGTGGTGCTTCAGGAAAATGGTAA
>CAZTBN010000011.1:0-20227 GCA_964611955.1 uncultured Pseudomonadales bacterium
AATGCCAGCTTCAACAAAAACTTTAAAAACTGGGCTGCTCTCTGCATACTCACCATAATTAAACTCAGGCTCAAAAATACCATTAGGTTTCCCAGACAGAGCAGTATGTTTAAGTTCATAGATTTGATTAGCTAACAGACCGTCTCTTTTTAAAAATTCTTGATAATCAATCTGCTCATCCTGATTTTCATCCATTAGGGCATATTCCCTTTTCATTAAGTTCAATACTTGCAAATCAATAGCTAGATGTCGATTTTTTAAAGAGAGTTCAGTTTGCAGTAAGGTTGGTTGATTGACTTGTAGTTCCTGATTAAGCTTATTAACTTGAGCATCAGTTTGTGAGGCAAACTCCTCAAGATTAATCGGAACCCAATCACTATCAATGTTACCAATTTGAATTTTTTGTGCTAATTCATAGGCCCTCTTTTCAGCTAACTGTTGTTGTTTTAATTGATTAAGAGCCATTACTAAAGATATGAAAAAGATCAAGATCAAGATGCCTGGTAAAATGATTTTTTTTGATTTTAATTGTTGCAAGATTTTTTTTTGGTTAAATTTCATTTTTATTTATTTGTTTGATAAATAGATTGAGAGTGAGTTTGTTATAATGCCAATATGCTTTTTAATGATGTATTTTTTAAAAAAAATAAAAAAAAATTATTAAAAAAACTAGTTTTTTTATTGATTATCATTATAGTGATTGGTATTAGTTTTGGAATAGGAGCAAATAATAATTTGCTTCAAAAAATATCTGCTCAAGTACATTCAACATTATTGGCTTTGAATTTTACTCAAGAAAAAGCAAAAACAGCTTTAACTCAAGTTTTTGATACTCATCAAAATTTAACTCAATCCCAAGAAATTGCTATTACCAACTCCACTTGTGATGAACAAGCAGCCATTAACTTGGCTAAAAATTGTACTTATGTGATTCGGACTGATGTGGGCCATGGTTCTGGTTTTGCTATTGATGAATTTTTTATTGTGACTAACAAGCATGTGATTGAAGACGCGAGTTCTATAGTTACTTATATTAATCAGGAAAAATTAGAGTTAGAGTTATGGCATTTTTCAAAAACATCTGATTTAGCAGTGTTGCGCTCTTCTCAACCCTTGCCATTTTGTACCTGGGCAAATAGCGATCAAATTTTACTGGCAGAAACTTTGTATGCTGTGGGTTGGCCTAATACTCCTGATGGCGAATCATCGATTACTAAAGGTATATTTTCTCGGCTAGTTCATACCGATGAAGGAGTCATCTTTATTCAGACAGATACCGCCATTAATCCTGGTAATTCTGGAGGGCCTTTAGTAAATAGCTGTGGTATTGTGGGTGTAAATACTGCCAAAATTTCTTGGTCAGAAGACGATGTGCCTGCTGAAGGTTTTAGCTTTGCGATCACTAGTAATTATGCACAACAGATTATTGCTCAGTTGATTCAAGCAGGGTTTGTGCATGCTCTTCCCATTCAAGATGCAGGCCAAGTTGACTATAATTTTACTCAAGACCAGCCTGCTGTGCCACAACCAGGTTCTACCAAGTATTATTTTACTCCAGAGAGTCGCGCTAGCTGGTTGCAAGCAGAAACCGTGACTAATGAGTTGTATAACTATTGGCAAAATCAGGTGGGTGAGCTGGATCAAACTAAGCTTGCAGAGCTCGGAGATTTGATCGCAAGAATGAGGGCGGTAATTGAGGTAGTTTTACCAAAAATCAAAGCTAATCAGTCTTTATCAGCTGCAGAAAATGAGTTATTATCCGCCTGGAAAAATATGTATCAAAAGGTCCTTAAATTAGAAGGCGAGTTGCATAACCGAGATTATTCCACTGGCTATGCTCATTTGACTTGTGCTGGTAATTCCTGTGCTTTGGTTGGTGGTCGGGGCATAGATCAGTGTAAGACTGCCCAAGATTGTGCTCCGAAGTATCATTATAGTTGTGCTAATATGACTTGTACTGTAGTTGAAGGTGAAGGTGAAAATGAATGTACTTCTCACGATGATTGCTATCATTATCTTTGCCAAGGTGAGCAGTGTGTAAAGGTTGATGGCAATGGTACTGATCAATGTTATTTTGACTGGCAATGTCAACCTTAAGCAGCTATTATTACGCTTTTTTATCAATGCAATTTCCTATCTAAACATTCTTGACAATTAGCGTTACAATAACCTTTTGTTAGCAACGAGCACAAGCGAATTTATTTATTATTTATTCAAAAATATGAACTTCGAACAACTCTTTTATCCCAAATCAATTGCCATTATTGGAGCTTCCAGCAGAGAAAAAACTGTGGGTAATGATGTAGTGAAGAATTTAGTGCAACAAGGTTATCAAGGTGCGATTTTACCAATCAACCCTAAAATTAATGAGCTTTATGGTATTAAGGTTTACTCAGATATCTCAGTGATAGACCAAGAAATAGATTTAGTGATTGTGGCTATTCCGGCTGCGTTTGTAGCTCAAAACTTAAAAATAGCTGCTACTAAAGGTGCTAAGGCAGTGGCAGTGATCTCGGCTGGATTTAAAGAGGTTGGTCAGATAAAACTAGAACAAGAGTTGAAGCAAGTTTGTCAAGAAAATGACATGACCTTAGTTGGTCCCAACTGTTTGGGAGTGATTAATCCTGAAATTAAAATGAATGCTTCTTTTGCTCATATTTTGCCAGAGTTTGGTTCGATTGCTTTTGTTTCTCAAAGCGGAGCTTTATGTACTGCAGTTTTAGACTATGCCCAAGGACTGTCCATGGGATTTTCTAAATTTTTAAGCATTGGCAATAAAGCCGATATTAACGAGCTCAAGTTAATTAAATATCTATTGGTAGATGATAAAACCAAAGTCATCTTGATTTACAGTGAAGATTTGCAAGATGCGCCAGGATTTATCACTCTCTTACAAGAGCATAATCGAGGCAATAATCCTAAACCAGTTATTATTTTAAAATCAGGTCGTACCGAAGCAGGTGCCAGTGCCATTGCCTCGCACACCGGTTCTTTAGCTGGAGGCGATGCTGCTTACCAGGCTTTGTTTAAGCAAGCAGGCATGATCAGAGCCAATAGTATTGATGAGTTATTTAATTATGCTTTAGTCTTTAATCGCAATCAGTTGCAACCGGTTAAGAAGGCAGCTATTATTACCAACGCCGGCGGTCCAGGAGTATTAACCACTGATGAATTAACTGCCAATGGTTTAGAGTTAGCCAAGCTTTCCCAGGAGAGTACTCAAAAGTTAGCAGCCTTTTTACCTTCAGCAGCCAGTGTTAAAAACCCAGTTGATGTTTTGGGTGATGCTCAAGCAGACCGTTACAATTATGCTCTGGAAGTGCTTCTTGCTGATCCTAATGTTGATGCGATCGAGTTAGTCTTAACCCCACAATCAATGACCGAGATCGTTGCCACTGCTCAAGCAGTGATTACAGCTAAGCAAAACACCTCTAAGCCGATTGTGGTCAGTTTTATGGGAGATAAAACTGTCAATCCAGGAATTGAGTTGATGAATCAAGCCAAAGTAGCCACTACCGTTTTTCCTGAAGCAGGAGCCAAAGGCTTAACTGCTTTAAGCAAATTTGTCAGTTGGACTCAACAAAAAACTGAAAAACCCTTGCATTATGACGATGTTGATCAAGCGAGAGTGAAACAAATTTTTGCTGAGGCTAAAAAAGTAGGTCAAACCTCTTTTCCTGAAGCAGAGGCTTTAGAAATTCTCAAAGCTTATAATTTCCCCTTATTATTTAATCAGGTAGCTAAAAATGCTTCTCAAGCCTCAGATATTGCGCAGCAGATTGGCGGTAAGTTAGCCATGAAAATAGTTTCGCCTGATATTCTTCATAAAAGTGATGTCGGCGGAGTCATGTTAGGTATAGAACCTAAGGATGTTTCAACTAAGTATGCTGAAATGATGGCAACTGTGGCTGCTAATAAACCTGAAGCAAAATTAGAAGGAGTGTTATTGATGGAGATGGCACCTAGCGATGGTCTGGAAGTAGTATTGGGCGTAAACAAGGCACCTGGACTGGGCAGTATGATTATGGTGGGTTTGGGAGGAATTTATGTTGAGATTATTAAAGATGTCAATTTCGCGTTTGCCCCGGTTTCACATCAGGAAGCTTCAGAGATGATTAACAGTTTAAAAACAGTGGCCTTATTTGATGGTGCTCGAGGAGAACTGCCTCGTGATAAAGAAAAAATCATTGAATGTATTGGTCGTCTATCGCAACTAATTATTGATTTTCCTGAAATTAAAGAATTAGATATCAATCCGCTGTTAGCTTTATCTCAAGGCAAAGGAGCCAAAGTACTTGATGCAAGAGTCGTGATTGAGTAATTTGAATTTAAAAAAATACTGTTGTTGCATAGGCGAGTATAATAGATGATATGTCTAAAGCTATTTATGCTTTCTCTGGTGATCCTATTACCTATGGCCATATCGATATTATTAAACGAGCAGCTCATATTTTTGATAAGTTGATTGTTGCCATTGGGACCAACACCCATAAAAAATATCTTTTCACTATTGCGGAACGAACAGCTCTGGCTAAGCAAGCTTTAATTAATCTGCATAATGTTGAGGTGGTTTCGTTCAATGGCTTGTTGGTTGATTTTGCCTATGAGCTTGACGCTGATGTGATCGTTAAAGGTGTACGCAATCCTACTGATTTTGAGTATGAAAACAGTTTATTTAAAATTGGCCAATCTCAAGACATTAGTATTGATACTTTTATTTTAATGGCTAGACCAGAACTAGCTCATGTTAGCTCGAGTAATGTCAAACAAATCCAGCAAGAACAAGGTTTGATTCATGACTATGTGCCTTTGAATGTTAAACAAGCTTTGGAAGCAAAATTAAGTCAGCAGTTTATTATTGCCATTACAGGCGAGATTGGTGCTGGCAAGACCTATGTCAGTGAAAAATTTTTACAACTGGCTCAAAAAAATAATATTACTGTTCATCATATTGATCTAGACTTATTAACTCATCAAATTTATCAAGATTTGCCAGAGCTTCAATATCAACACATTAGAGAGATTATTGCTCAGAAATTTGGAGAAAAAGTGAGAAATCAGGACGGTAGCATTAATCGTCGCGAACTGGGGGAGATCGTGTTTAAAGATTATAAAAAATTAACCATCTTAAATGAAATCATGCAGCAACCTTTGCTGGTGAGAGTACGTCGTGAACTGTGCCATAAAAAAGGCTTGATTTTGCTTAATGCTGCTTTAATCGTTGAAGCAGAGATGACCTATTTAGCTAATAATAATGTTTGTTTAGTTAAAACCGATAAAAAATCACAAAAAAGTCGCTTATTGCAAAGACATTTATCAGAAGAACAGATTCAAAGAAGATTAAAGAGTCAGTATACCTTTAGTCAAAAAAAGAACTCATTGGTTAAGAAGATTCAAGAAACTGGCTTTGGTCAGATGTGGGAGATTGATAACTCTTGCCATGCTGCCCCAACCAAGATTACAACCGAATTTGAAAAGATTATTCACTATTTTGATCTTAAATAACTGCTATTTTTTAGGAGAATTTTTTCTTTTTTCAATTTTATTAAGAGTGTATAAAATTCGCTCGTGAAGGTTAATGTTTTTTACTCGAGCAAATCTGATAATTGCCACTAAAATATCTCCCAACTCTTGTTCGTAAGTTTCATCTTTTTGCGCTGCAATATTACTTTTTTTACGGCCATGTTCAGCTAAATAAGCTCTCGCCATCTCACCAATCTCTTCAACTAACCCTAAAATTAAGATTGAGCCATATTCTTTAGAATAGCGTTTACCCTTATCAATCTCATCCAGTTTATTAAAATAGCTATTAAACGGAGTGTTGTAAGGACTATAGATTGGTTGATTATTATTTTTCATGCTTATGATTATACTCTTGCTTATCATTGGCTTAAAGCTTGACTATTGATATTATTTTTGAGCGTTATTCTAGCCCATGGACAGAGTATAATGAACTCTAGATTCAATGCAGATTGGCTAGCTGTTGCAGGCAATGATAATATCTAATACGATAGAACTATATCAATAGTAAGGTAGCAAGCTCATGTCTCAAGTTAATCAAATCAAAGAATCAGTTGATATAGCTGACGAAATTGGTCAAAGGCTCGAATTAAAGCGAGCTGGATCTAGTTATCGCGCTTTATGTCCGTTTCATGCGGAAAAATCTCCAAGTTTTTTTGTTAATCCTCAAATTCAACGTTACCGTTGTTTCGGCTGTGGAGCTAATGGCGATGTGATTGAGTTTTTGGAACAGTACGAAGGCATGACCTTTTTAGAGGCTTTACAGTATTTAGCTGATAAAACCGGGATTAAACTGGAAAAGTTTGCTAAGACCAAAGATGATGAGGTAAGAGAGCAATTACTTGAGATTTTACAGTTGGCTAGTAAATATTATGCTTATTTGTTAACTGAACATAAACTGGGTGAGACAGCGCGCGCTTATCTGAAAAATCGCGGCATTAGCCAAACATCAATTGAGCTATTTAAATTAGGCTATGCTCCCTCTGCTTGGGATGGTTTATTAACTTATTTAACTCGCAAGAAAAAGTTTCATCCGGCTTTAATTGAAAAAACAGGACTTTTGGTTCGTAACCAATCAGGTCGCTACTATGATCGGTTTCGTGATCGAGTTGTTTTTCCTTTAAAAAACCACCGGGGTCAGATTGTGGGTTTTTCTGGCAGGATCTTAACTGCAGCTACTGCTGAAGCTGAACAACAGCCTAAGTACATTAATACGCCAGAAACTCAGCTGTATCATAAATCTCAAACTTTATATGGGTTTAGTGAACTATTTCAACAAATTAGAAAAAAAGAAGAAGTGATTGTGACTGAAGGTGAGTTTGATGTTATTTCTTCTCATCAAGTTCATGTGAGTAATATTGTGGCGATCAAAGGATCTGCTCTTACCGAAGAACAAGCTAAATTGTTGCAAAGAGCGACTAAGCGCGTGTTACTTTCTTTAGATGCTGATGAAGCTGGAGCTAAGGCAACCAAACGAGCCATTGAAATTATTAAAAATCTTGACCTTGATTTACGAGTGATTGATTTATCAGCTGTGGGTGATGAAAAGTTACACGATGCTGATGAGATTATTCACCAAGATGTAGAACTGTGGAAAAAATTAGTCAAGAACTCAATCTCAGCTTATGATTTTTTAATTAATATGTCATTTAGGCAAAATGATGCCAAGACTGCAGTCGGAAAAAGACATATTATTGATGAATTAGCTCCCATTCTTAATTTAATTAGTCATCAAGTAGAAAAAGATTTTTATGTGAAAAAATTAGCAGAGAAACTAGAAGTGTCTGCCTCAATTTTACAAGATGATATCAATCATTTTGGGCAAAAAAAAGGTCGTCAGGCGCAAGATGAAATTCCAGATAAATCTGCTCCAGTCAATGATAATCCTGTGAAAAAACTAGAAGATTATTTGTTATTTATTTTATTTAACAGTATGGATGATGAAACTGTAGCCAAAGCTACTCAATTGAGTAAACTAGAACTGCACAATGTTCAGGCTCGTCAAATTTTAAAGTTACTTACTTCTTATCAAGGAAAATTTGAGTTAAAACTGTTTGCTAACTCACTGGCAGAAGATTTAAAAGCTGCACTGATGGAATGGCAGCAGCCAGATTTCATTCAAAATATTGATGATCTTAATTTGAGTGCTGAATGGGAGAAATCATTAATTAAATATCAGCAACTGTTAATCAAAGGGAAAATTGACGATTATAATCAGCAGTTAGCATTACTGGAAAATAAAACTAAAAAAACAGAACAAGAGTCCCAGCGGGAAGAACAATTGTTACAAGAAATAGTGGATTTGCAAAAAAAACTGCGAGTGATTAATTTGTCAGTTTCTCAAAATTGACAAATAAGCTATCATATATAAACCACATAACTAACAATTAACGGGGAGAAAAATTATGCCAGTTAACGTCATTAACGATCAAAATTTTGAAAAATTAATCAAGGAAGCTGGGAAACCAGTTCTGGTTGATTTTTATGCTGTTTGGTGTGGCCCTTGTAAAATGGCAGCTCCTATTTTAGATCAGCTCGCGCAGGAATATGATGACAAAGTCTCCTTTTTCAAATTAAATATTGATGAAAACCAAGCCATACCAGGGCAATATGGTGTTATGAGTGTCCCGACCGTGATGTTATTCAGTTATAAAGATAATGCCATTAAAATACTATCCTCCCAAGTTGGGTTTGCTGGAGAAGCTGGTTATCGCAGTCTATTAGATGCAGTTGTAGAATAATTAGTTACTTCAATTACATATATGAAAACTATCGATTTAGCTATTATTGGATCTGGTCCTGCTGGTTATACCGCTGCTATTTATGCCAGTCGAGCCATGTTGCAGCCGTATTTATATACTGGCACTGAAATTGGTGGGCAATTAATGTATACCACTGACATTGAAAATTTTCCTGGATTTCCTCAAGGAATTAATGGTTCAGGATTAATGCAACAGCTACAGCAGCAAGCTAGTAAATTTGGCACCAAAGTTGTGTTTGAAACTATTAGCGCAGTTGATTTTTCTAGTCAGCCGTTCAAATTATGGTCAGGCTTTCCTGATCAAGCCATGGCAACCGAGTTCACTTGTGCTTCTCACCAAAGATATGCCTCATTAGCAAAAAAAATTAAACAGTCTCCAGCTACAATTCAGGCTAAGGCTGTTATTATTAGCACTGGCGCGACTGCTATTATGCTCAATATTCCTGAAGAAAAAAAACTATTAGGCAAAGGCGTTAGCACTTGCGCAGTGTGCGATGCCGCTTTTTTTAAACAGAAAAAAGTTTATGTAGTCGGTGGTGGAGACTGTGCTATGGAAGATTCATTGGCCTTGGCTAGATTTTCTGATCAAGTGACTATTATTCATCGACGCGATAGTTTTAGAGCTAGCAAAATTATGCAACAGCGAGTTCTGAATAATAAAAATATAAAGGTACTGTGGAATAGTGAAGTGGTAGCCATTAGAGGCGAACAAAAACTTGAAACAATTACTATTAAAACTAAAGATGAGTTGCAAGAAGTGAAGGCTGACGGTTTATTTTTAGCCATTGGCCATCAACCAGTGACCACTATTTTCAAGGATCAAATTTCTTTGGATGAAAAGGGTTATATTGTTACTGCTATGAGTCACAGCACACAGGGCTGCCAATTAGCACAAGCAAGACTTGATAGTCAAGGTCTGATCACTTTACCGAGCATGACCTCTGTGCCTGGTGTTTTTGCAGCTGGCGATGTAGTGGACTTGCGCTATAAACAGGCAATCACTTCTGCTGGTTTGGGAGCTGGGGCAGCATTAGATGCTGAAGCTTGGCTAAATCTCTTCTAATTTTTAATAATCCTGACTAGCGTGTTGATTAGTTTTCCCGAACTAATTGGGGCCATTCATGTTGCATGAACGACTCAAGCTCTAATTTGAGTTCTGGATTTTGACTAGCTAAAGTTAAATTGGCTTGCAACCAGGTTAGTGGTTCTCCAGAGTTTAAAAAATAGCCATGAGTAGTTTTCACCGCTACCTTACCAAGTTTGGTTAACTCTAAAATAATATCAGTAATGTAATACTCGTGATTATTAGGATTAGGTTGTTGCTGGTCAATTAAGCTGAATACTTCAGGAGTAAGCACGTATTTGCTCACATTAGCTAAATTACTAGGTGCTGTTCCTGGTGTAGGTTTTTCTACAAAACCTTGTAAGTAATCATAGAGACCTTGCTGTTTAATTTTAGCTACCCCATAACGATAGAGCTCCTCTTCAGGTTTTTCTATACAAGTAATGACAGCGTTAGCTTGACTATTTTGATAAATGTCAATTAACTGCGTAATTAAATTTTGTTTTTTATCGGGGTAGAAGATGAAATCATCACCAGTTAAATATAAAAATGCTTCTTCGTTCGCAACATATTGTTGAGCTAATTTAACTGGTATAGAGGTTCCGTATTGATCTTCGTCAGCTTGCTTGACAAAATGAAAATTAGCTTTTGTGTGTAAATTGGCAATTTGTTGGTAAAGGTCAGCTTTTTTAGTTTTGTTCAAATATTGCTCCAGTCTTTGATTTTCTCGATAATAGTGTAACGGCTGATAGTTGTGTTTATTCATGACAATAATAATGTCAGTAATACCAGCCTGAATACAATCTTCCACCACATAATCAATCGTGGGTCGATTTAATATCGGTAACATTTCTTTTTGAATAGTTTTGGAGATAGGTAAAAATCTAGTGCCAAAACCAGCGCAAGTAATAATGGCTTTTTTTATTTTCATAACAAAAATTCTTTCTCTATTAGCGATTAATCAAGATAAATAATGACAATGGTTGAGATAATAAATACAGTCACCGTAGTTAATAAAGTTTTATCATTAATTAGCACTTTTTCTGGTGATTCGCCTTTATTTTCTTCATAAATCAAGGCTAAATATCTCATTACTCCAAAAATAACTAACGGCAATGTAAGCATTAATAATTTTTCAGATTGCAAAGTGCGAGGCAGGAGCAAAAATAATTGCGGAAACCTTTCGTAGGTTGATTGTAACTTGATTGGCTGAGATTGAAAAGTGAACAGTGCATAAGTGAGCCAGGTAGAGTTGGCAAAAACACTAGTATAAACATCTAATAATCTTTGGCTATAATGTCCTAAAGTCTTTCTAGAACTGCTTGATAAACGATTTTCTAAAAGCGTTCGTTCACTTTGTCTTTTTCCAACAGCTAAAAATAAGGAAGCTGAGATCACGGTTAGTAAAAACCAAACGCTCATGTGCAAATCAACTACTACTGCTCCAGCATAGATGCGAATTAAAAAACCTGCGGCTATCACTAAAACATCTAAAATAGGTAAATTTTTTAATTTAAAAGTATAGGCTAACTGCAAAATAATATAGGCTACGATGAGTAATCTGAAAAATAAAGGGAAAGAGAATGATAAAAATAAGACTAGCAAAATGCCAGTCAAGGCAGCAAACATTGCTATTGGAACAGGCAAGTTTCCAGAGGCAATTGGTCTATTTTTTTTATAAGGGTGAGCGCTGTCTGAGTTTTTATCAGCAATATCATTGATTAAATAAATGCTAGAAGTAAGCACTGAGAAAACTAAAAAAGCTAAAAAAACCGTGACCAAATATGAGGGACCATCAACTGGATCATAAAATAAAAATCCAGAGAAGATTAAAGGCGCAAATAAGGCGCTATTTTTCATCCACTGTAACGGACGAGCGCTCTTAATTAGCGAAATAAGTATGGATTGGGGTTTTGAGTCATTCATAAGTTGGTTGAGTTTGTTTAATTTTAGACCAAATTTGAAAGATAAACACCAACAAAAAGCTTAAAACTAAAGCCACAATCTTGCCACTGGTAGTTAATACTAAAGCTAATACTCCCATAATACAGCTAGTTAGGGCATAAAATGTTGCCACTTTTCTTTTGCTCCAACCAAAAGTATCCAGTAATTGATGATGAAGATGCTCGCGATCACCCCAAATAGGTGATTTTTTATTTTTAATTCTGCGAATAATAGTATAGATGGCATCAGCAGTGGGAATGGCTAAAACCATGAGTGTTGTCGCGATCTTTGCCCCTGATAGGATAGCTAAGATGGACAAGAAAAAGCCAGCCAGTGAGCCACCACCATATCCAGGCATAATTTTTTGTGGATACCAATTAAAAATTAGTAAGCCTGCAAAAGCTCCTGCTAATAAAAAGCTTAACATAATATTATTAAATTCAGTGGGATCAGCACTAAAATTATCACTTAATAAACCGATAAAAATAAAAGCGACTAAAGCAAACGCAGGTAGCTGGCCATCCACTCCCTTAGACCAGTTCACAATATTCATATTCCATAAAATAAAAACTAGGGCAAACAAATCAGCTAAAATCCAGATTGAATGAGCTTGACCAAAAAGCTGAAAAGAAATGGCTGGTATGTTTAAAGGAATCACTCCAGCACCAAAAGGATTAGTAATAAAGGCTATGCCAATACCTGAACCCACTACGATCAGTCCCGCCACTAAACCGGTTAATAATCTGATATAAGGATGAATATTAAAAATGTCATCAATGATACCCACTACAGTTAAGATAAAAGCAGCGATCATGATTGCAATTAAATATTTATCAATCTGCAGAAAGATCATACTGCCGATTAAAAAGGCTAAAAAAATGGGAATACCACCGCCTCGCGGCGTTGGCTGGGTGTGAGTTTTTTTAATGTGTTTATCTTGCTCAGGATCATCCAACCAGTGTTTTTTTTGATAAAAAGCAATCACAAGTGGAGTAATTATTGCTGAAATAAGGAGTCCTGTCACAAAGACTAGCAAGGAATTCATATTTAAAATGGTTTAAAAACAACCAAAATATTTCTTAAAGTGATCATTAACAAAATAATTTGCATTACTAAAGCAATGTAAATAAAAAATCGAATAATAAACTCATGCGCACTGTCGATTAGTTTTAATGATTGGATGTGAATAATATTAATAGCTAAAGAAATTGTGGGGAATAAGAACAGCCACAACTTTTCTGCTAGGTGATTTTGGGGATTAACTAAAGAAAAAAATAAAGGAATTTTGGGTTGAATAAACGGATAAACCATTAAAGTAATCACAAAGATCACTAAGTTAATAATTAAGATTAATTTAATGATGGGTAAAATGTAACTTGGTCCCAGCTTGATAGAAACTCTTTTATTCGGCTTTGTAATTTTTTCAAACATATAAGTTTAGACCACAAGCTAGTAAGTTAATCAGTAGTTGTACCAATTCTTTTATAAAGAGTCATGTATTTATAGCTGAAGTTAGGTAAATACAACTCATCTAAATAGTAATCTAATTTTTCAAAAGCCGGCGCATCATTCATGACCACAATGTATTTTGGTTTTAAATCTGTAACTGCTTGAAATGTTTCATCATAAACACCTAAATCTTGAATATGAAAGGCAACAGTAAATCTGCCCACTGGAATTGTTTGTGAGAGAGCATATAACATAGGGTTAGTTCCCCAAATAAACAAATTTTTAGTTTGAGTTTGTTTTAAAAACTTAGCTAGTTGATAATTATCAGTCATTAACTCATTAAAGGTAAGATAATAATTTTCCTGGGTTAACTCGCCAGTGGCCAGTTGATAAAAATTTGAGTAATATTTATCAGTTGAGTAAGGTTTAAAATTAAGCGTGGTGAAAATACTCCAGCCTAAACTCAATAGTACTAGTCCCGAACCTAAAGACCAAACTGCTTGTTTGAGATAAAAACGAGTTTTTAAGCCTCTAATAACATCCTCGACAATATTAGTGATTAAAAATGATAAAGGTAACACTGCCTGAATGAAATAATGAGGATAAGGACGGTTAGAAAGTAAGACTGCATAAATTGACAGTGCTGACCAACCTAAAAAGAATTTTAATTTAGTGGATAAATTTTTGATTAAGGTTAAGGCAACCAAAATAATAGCTAAAATTAAGGTTTTGCCCATCATGCTAAAAGCAAAATTTAACAGTTTACTCCCTAAATCAAGTTGCCATGTTTGGGTGTAATGTAAATTGTAGAGTAAGCCAAACTGTAAATAGTCTTTACCAGAACCAATAATCACGAAATAAGCGATTGATACTCCCACAATCAAAAAAAATCCTAATATCAGTGGTAACCAGCTAACAAGTAAATTTTTGATTAAATCAACTATTTTTTTTAGAGAAACCTGAGACACTGGCAACAAACTGGTGGAAAAAATAAACCAAGGAATTAAGAGCACAGCCGCGAAGTCGGTTAAAGCTGGTACTTTAGTTAAAAAACCTAAGCCTAAAAACATACCTGCTAAAAAAATTAAGGGATGAAAGTTTTTGACTTGAGTTTGTGACTGGTGAAAAAATAGCTTGGCTAAATACTGGGTTTTACTTAATAACCATAAGCCAGCCAAAATAAAGCCCAAAACAAATAACTCGCCATTAGGAATATTGCCTTCAAAGCAAGGAATAGTGGTAAAAACTACAAACAAAAGTAAAGTTATCCAGGATAAAAATTTATTTTTAAAAAACTTGCGACTCAAAGAGTAAACCAAAGCAGTTGAGACTACCATCCACACTAGCAGCAAGACTCTAAAATAAAATTGATTAGGCACAGTTGCTAGATAGTAAATGATCGGTGTTTTGTGATCGACAATTTCTGTATAAAGCTTTTCTCCGCCTCTGATGCTTTGACCTACGGTTAAATAAATACCTTCATCGCCATACCAATATGGTTCAAAAAAGTTTGGTATTCGCAAGATAATCACTAAACAAATAAAAAACCACAGGGTGGTGTGACTGTCAAAAAATTTATCAATTTTAATAAGGAAGTTTTTCATAATTTTATTCTATCAGAGAAAAGTAGCTAGGTAAAAGTAGCAGTCTTTTTTTTGCATGAATCAGCAAGTTTTACTCAAGGTTTTCAACTAACTTTAGACTTTTTTAGTGACTTTATATTCAATATATTTGCCTAGCATTAAGCGTGTATGAGCATCAATGCCAGGTAGTGCAGAAAAGAAAAAACCTACTACCGGTAACAGCAAAAACTCTAAAAATTGGAAAATATATGATGTGGCTTTTTTAGTTTTGGGTCTTGGAGGTCGATTAAGAGCATCAATAATGATCACAATCAACATTGATGATAAAGCAATAGTTAATAAACCTGAAGTCACTTGAGGCAGAGTTTTACCAATCATGGTACGGCTAAAATTAGGGTTGAGTAGTAACGGCAAACTAGCAGAAATGGTAATAGCAAACCAGTTTACCGGCCACAAAAAGTGGTCTTCCATGACTTTGAGTACTCTTACAGATTTATCAAAAAAAGGTGCATCTGATTTAATATATTGTTTAATAATATAAGCATCATCACTTACTCCCCAAGCCCAGCGTTGAATTTGCGAATAGGCATTTTTATAAGTGGAGATAGCATTTTCAGCTTGCGGAGCATCAGCACAGATTGGTAAAAAAATGGGCCTGACTGAAAACTTTCCTTTTTTAGCAAAATATGATTTAAAAAAGAAACGATAGTCTTCAGGAATGACGTCTGTATCCCAGTAACCAATTTCAGCCACATGTTTCAAGGTTGATGAATAGGTGGAAAAGTTTATTAATCTATCTTCTCTCATTAAAATGTACATTTGTGTGACTGAATAAACTGAGGAGACAACTCTGATCGGTGCTGGTACTTCCCAAATATTGTTGTAGTAACCAATTGCACCCTGCCAGACCAAATTATAGGGATGGGGACTAGTCAGAAACTCATAGGTGAGATAAGCAAAATAATGTTGATGAAATTGAGCATCAGCATCCTCACTGGTAATAGTCACTTGATTGATATCAAACTTTTCTTGGTCAATTAATTTTTGTTTAGCTAGTTTTGCTCCCCAAGAGGTATTAGCAGATTTACCTTTGACCTCGTGTTCAATATCAGGATGAAAGGTGGTCCAAAAATGTCCAAAAGTATTTTTAAACTGCTTAGTTAAAAGATCGATTTTTTCTTGAGCAGCAGCACCCTCTCTTGCCTCAAAAGAGAGCATGATGTGTAAATTTTTATGAGGAATTGATTGTTGTGCTAGAGCAGTTATAGTTCTTTGTAAAATGTGAAGCGGTTCCTGATAAGTGGGAATGACAATAACGTGATGAACCTTTTGCCACTGTTGGGGAAATTTAGTATTTAAACTACTAATCCAATCAAAATTACTAGCTGCTTTAATTTTAAAATGTGCTCCAATAGACAAAAAGGCTAAGAATAATGAGCGGTACAACCAATAAACCGCAAACACAATCACATAATAAGCCACAAAAGTAGGTATTACAAATGAGCCCCAGAGTGGAAACAGAATTAATGACCAAGACACAAAACCGGGCAAAATTTCTAAACCTCTTTGAGTCCTCACTGGGTGTCTTTGAAAATATTTTTTAAGCATAAGTTGGCTTAATATTAAAACAATGATAACTGTTAATCAGCAGTTGCTCAAGATCAACATTGAATTTTGCTTGTAAAACTTGAGCAGTTTCAGTAATCATGACAGGCTGATTAATCTGTCCCCTGAACCGTTGGGGTGGTAAAAAAGGCGCATCGGTTTCAATTAAGAGTTTGTCATTGGGAATGAGAGCAATTAATTCTTGTAGCTTGTCAGCAGAGGGATAAGTAATATTGCCAGCAAAAGAAATAAAGCAATTTAATGTTAACAGTTTTAGTAAAAATGATTTGGGGCCACTAAAACAATGAAAAACACAAGGAGCTTTAAACTGATAATGAGTTTTGATTAATTCCAGAATATCCCAGTAAGCTTGCTCGCTTTGATCGCGAGAGTGAATAATGAGTGTTTTTTGTTGTTGATTAGCCAGCTTGATGTGCTTGATTAATAATTTTTTTTGTAAAGCGATTTGCTCGGGAATAGATATCTGGGGAGTTTCCTTGAGATTAAAATAATCAAGGCCTGTTTCGCCAATGGCAACGACAGCTGGATTTTGAGCCAGTTGCTCCAGTTGGTCAAACTCTGCCTCAAGTTCTTGCTCATTAAAGCTATGCTCATCTGTAGGATGAATGCCCACACTGGCATACAGTTGTGGTGTTTGCTCTGCAATAGTGACTGCTTTTTGACTGGACTCAAGACCCGCTCCTGGCACTAAACTAGCTATCACTCCAGCTTGCTGGGCTTTTTGCCAGTGAGTTTGCCAGTTCATCGATGCTATTGGAGCCACTTGTTTTTCTGAGAAAATCCAAGGTTTGCCAGAAAATAACGGTTCCAGATTATAGTGACAATGAGTATCAAAGATTGACATAAAGATTGATTTGATAAGTCTAATTAGCTGATTCTTGGGAAAAGTGGCGCTATCGCTTGAATTTTTCCCTCAAACTGATGGGCAATCAGCTGGGCAGTTTGAGGCATGAATGGCTGCAAATGATAAGCAATAATTTGGATTTGATGCACCACTGTTTGTAAAATTAGTACTTTTTCTTGATCGACTAGCTCCCATGGTTTGGTTTGGCTTAGATAAAGATCAGCTTGTTTAATTTTTTCTTGTATCCACTCTAAAGCTGCAGATAATTGATAGCTATTCATGAGGGCAATAAACTGCTCATCAAATTCTAGGTTTTTCTGATTAATCTCTAATGAAACTGTTGAGCTCATTTTAGCAACTCTAGAACAGAGATTGCCCAGTCCATTAGCCAGTTGGGCGTCAAACTTTTCATCAAATTTTTCCCAACTGACGTCAATATCTCCACCAAAAGTACCTAAAGAAATTAATAGAAATCGAGTTGCGTCAGCTTGATACTTTTCTACCATTTGCTTGGGGCTGATCACATTGCCTAAACTTTTGCTCATTTTTTTCCCAGCAACACTGATAAAGCCATTAATTAAAATTTTTTTCGAGTTTGGTAGTTGAGCTGACATTAACATGGCTTGCCACATAGCTGCTTGTTGACGCAAATTATCTTTGCCAGCTAGTTGAATTCCAGGCCAATATTGATTAAACAGTTCTAAATTATCTGGCCAACCTAAAGCAGAAATATAATTAATTAGGGCATCAAACCAAACATACATCACATGGTCAGGATCGTTAGGCACAGCTACTCCCCACGGCATTTTATTTTTAACTCGAGAAATACTAAAATCATTCAAACCTTGCTCTACAAAGGAAACAATTTCTTTCATCTTGCCTGACGGAAGTACAAATTCTGGATTTTGTTGGTAGAATTCTAATAAAGGTTGTTGATATTTAGAAAATCTAAAAAAATAGTTTTCTTCTTCACGTATTTCAAGTTGGGTATCGGGATGCAGAGGACAGTGACCATTTTCTAAATCACTTTCTGTTTTTTCCAGTTCGCAACCAACACAATATTTAATTTTATAAGTAGCTTTATAAATATCACCATTAGCTAGCGATCGTTGCCAAAATTCTTGAGCTGCAGCCACATGTTTAGGATTAGTGGTACAAATAAAATTATCAAAAGTTAAATTAAGGAGTGGTTTCAAGGCTGAAAAAATTTGGGAGTATTGGTCGCAATATGCTTGTGGAGCAATATTTTGTTCTTGAGCCTTTTGAAATATCTTCTGACCATGCTCATCAGTGCCAGTATTAAAAAAAACATTGTTACCTAGCAATCTTTGATAACGGGCAATCACATCAGCCTCAATGATTTCTAAAGCAAAACCAATGTGTGGGCTAGCATTAACGTAAGGTAGAGTAGTAGTGAGATAAAAATTTTTTGCCATGATGAAGCTATTATACTATTTAATAAGGCTAGCGATAACTTCTATTACTGCTAAAGGTAAGAATAAACTTAATAAGATTAGATAAGTGATCTCAACTTGCTGAAGTTTTAAAAATAAGGTGATAAGTAAAAAAATAGCTAGTAAAAATCCACGGCGTGTATGGAGTAATAAAAAGCTTAGTAGAAAAAAGCTGGCTAGAAAAAAGGAGATCAAGAAAGGCAAATAACTGTTGGGTAAAATAAAATGCTTAATGCTGTCTGGACTGACTTTGGTAAGAATTGAATAAGTGATGAAGCTAAAAATAAAAGCAAAAAAAAGAGTCACTAGATGGTGACAATAGTTGGCGACAAGGCTTTTGAAATTGGTCAGCAATAATGAATTTTGAACTGGATTTTTGCCAAGATTTTTTTGGGGCTGACTGGCTAATTTTTTTACTTGAAGTCTAGAGCGGGCACGCGGCATTTTTAAAAAGTAACTAATTTTTATTGATTAAGATATTTGGTTAATAAGTTTAATTTTGGTTTGGATTACTTGAGATTGTCTTTAAAAAAAGTTGCATCACGTTCTCTGGCTAATTGCCAGTTTTCAGCTGGTTGTAAATTATGATCAGCAGAGGGATAAGTAAAATAATAATATTGAATTGGTTGAGTAGGCAGAACTTCGCTTTCTTCTTGATCAGATTTTGCGGCAATGGTGGGACTAATGGAGGGATTTAATTTTTGTTGCAATGCTTCTTTTCTTCTAGTATTTTCTTGCTTAAGTTTGGCAATAAAATTATCAGACCAAACCTGCAAAGCATCAGGATCTTGTCCACCGTGATGAATTTGAATTGGTCCTGTTAAATACTGTAACTGTTGAGTAATACTAAAGTTTAAAACATCATAATCTTTTTCAAACATGGCTAACCAAGCTCGAGCTTCTTTGCCTTCATCTTCATTAGTATCAGTAAAAAATAAAATTGAATAAGGAAAAGGGGCGGTGACAGGAGCCCAGAGTGCAGCTGGAATAGGCTCTGATAAAATTTCTAAAGTAGTAATGGCAATTTGACCGCCGTTGCTGTGTGCCCAGATGCCAATTTTTTCAGGATTAAGTTTAATTTTTGGTGGTGCAGCTGCATCTGTTTCAGTAGCGTCTGGCGCAGGTAAAGAAAATTCTGGATTTAGTTGCACAGATTTAATCAGCTCAATGACATTGATTGGTTTGATGAATCTAGCTTCCCAAACATCTTCAGGCTCGCTGTCAGCTTCAGCAAACCCAAAAAAGTCTGGAGCTAACGTGGCATAGCCACTGCTAGCCAAATTAAGAGCAGCACTTTGAGTGCCAAAGCCAGGATAATATTGCTCAAGAGTGGCATAACCTCTAATTAGGATAATCACAGGCAAAGAGGTGGCATTATGGTCGATTGCGGTTTGGGGCAGAGTTAAAACTCCAGTCATGGTCTTGGCCATAGTTTGATATTTAAACAAATAGCTGGCAGAATCATCATTCTCTTTCAGCAATTTAGTCACCACAATTTGACTGGGCTGATAAGAATAATTTCTTAAATTAGCAATAGAATATTTTTCCAAGGGCAAAGCTTCGACTGGATGATCAGCTACAAATGGTGACTTTAATTGAGTTGCTAAATTTTTATTTAAGTCTAGTTTGAAAGAAAATTGAGGCAAGATTGGCATGCCATGTTTAAAATAAATATAAGCTCCCACAGCTGTGGTGAATAGAGTTAAAATCAAAATAGCAATTCCGATAAATTTACGCATTACCTGAATTATATAAGATTTTTAGCTCAAGTTTTGAGTCACACCAACAGTCTCTATTTTTTTCTGACCTGAGTGGTTTTCACTGAAGCCAAACTTTTCCTTATTTTTCTTTCGGTATCCAGTTGTTTTTCGTACCAAAAAGGTCGATAGGGATAAACAGTGATTTGATTTGTGGTGACCTTACTGTAATTATCTAGTAGGAATCCTTCCTGAGCCGATGGCATAAACACTCCTTTTTTTAATT
>CAZTBN010000012.1:0-20209 GCA_964611955.1 uncultured Pseudomonadales bacterium
ACATCAATTATTATAGTTAAAAAAAATTACTTTTCTATCTTCACTCCCACCATATCAATTTGATCAAAATCTTGCCTGACAACTTCCCAAAATTTTTCTGAAACGGTTTCGCTATATTTTGCATATTGAGTCCTGCCCATAGCAGAACATAATTTACGCTCAAAATCGTGCACTATATCAACAATTTTTTGTCCTACTTGATTAAACTCAACTTGATGTTGCTGACGATTCTGTCGATATTGATCATGAATTTCTCTAAACTGAGCAAATAAATCTAAATTTTGCTCAATCATTTTTTCATAATATTGTTGATATTTTGCTTTTGCCATGGAAAGCCTTTCTTAATTAGGTTGATTTGTCTGATAATTAATAAATTCGTTGCTAGGTACTTAATCAGAATAAAGTTTATTTGTCTGCAAATATGCCAAAATTGAACTTGGCAATAACTTAACTAGGTCTTGTTGTGCTTGTTGAGCCAATTTTTCTTTAATTAAAGTTGAAGAAACCCTGATTTGCTCTACTCCTGAGAAAGGAATCATGCCCTGATATAAAGGTTGCAGATCAAAACCAAATCTGGGATAAATATAAACTGGATACTCACTGAGCATGCGCTCATAATTTTCCCACAAATGAAACTTAGCCAAATTATCTGAACCCATGATCCAAGCAAAAAGATGTTCTGGATGTTGAGAGGCTAATTCTGTCAACGTATCATAAGTTTGACTCACTCCAGTGCGATTAAGCTCACAAGTTTCTATTTTAAGTTTAGACTGTAAGGCTGGCTCAAACTCGGCTATGAGCAACTTCAGCATGGCAATTCTGTGTTGGGCAGACTGCATTTTTTTATCAAAATCGTGCACTCCAGTTGGCACTAACCAGACTTCATCAGCCATACCCTGTTCAAACAGACTTTTAATAATTTGTTGATGGCCATAATGCGGTGGATCAAATGCTCCACCAAAAACCGTAATTTTCATAATCACACTTAGATAACGCTATTAAATAGGACTGACACAATTATTAATTAAGTTCTTTTAAGAGATCTTCATCTAAAGTCAAAATTTCCACTTCCTGTTGATCAACTTTTGCTTGTGCTAATAAACTGCAATCAGCAAAAGATAATTTATGACTATTTTGATGACAAAAAATATCATAAGAATCTAGCCACAGTTTCTTGGTCAATTTTTCAATTTTAATAAAGGCAGAATTGGAAAAAAATAAATCATCTAACATAGTAGACACAAACTGCGTTTGTTTGGTTTTCAATAATAAGACTGTAGCAACTTCAGAAACTATCAGAGGATTGACCCATTTGTTTTCAGATTTAAACTTATTCAGCAGCTTAACTGCTACTTGATGTTGTGAGTCTTTTTTAAGAGCAGCGGCTACAAAAACACAGCTATCGATCACAATTTTTTTCATACTTTATCCTCATACACTAACTCATCAATATTTTTCTGAGCATGATAAAGATTGCCGGAATAGGCATTTTTTTTGAAATAATCACTTAAAGCAAGTTGATTTTTTTTTGCTTTTTTAATGGCAGTGGCTTGTAAAGCAACATGACTCTTTAATAAATTTCTGATAATAGCAGCCATAGTAGTATTGGTTTCCACAGCTACAAATTTAAGATCTGCATATAATTGTGGATCTAATTTAACAGGCAACATCTTTTTAATAGAATTTTTAGATTTTTGCATAGTATATACAATATTACTATTTTGTATATACATGTCAAGTGATTCATTTGGTATTGGCATCTTAAAAAAATATAAGACCATCTTTTAAATCACTATTTGGTTTTCTTTTTCTTAGAGCTGACTTTAGCTTTTTTAGTTTTAACTCCTGCTTTCTTTTTCTTAGCCTGAGGTTTAACTTTTTTTTCAGCCTTGTCCTTGCCTTTTTGTCGTTTCTCTTTCCAAGCTGCTTTTTTAGCTTGAATTTCCTGCCATTCTGCTTTAGTCACCTTTAATCCTGGCTCTGGCTGTTTCCAGCTAGCCCAATCACATTCAGGATAAAGACTACAACCAAAAAACTTCTTACCCCAGCGAGTATTTTTAATCACAATTTTTCCTTGACCGCATAAAGGACAGAGTCGATCACCCAAAGTTTCGGTATAATCTTGGGTAAAATCGCAATCTGGATAGCGGCTGCAACTTTTAAACTTACCATATTTACCAGTCCGAAGAACGATTTCTCCACCTTCTTTATCGCCACATTGAGGACATTTTTCTCCAGTTTTTTCTACTGGGATTTGAGCTCGCTCTGCTTTTTCAATCACTTGATCAATTTTGCCTTCAAGCGGTTTCCAAAAAACAGCAATCACTTTTTTCCATTCCTTTTCACCTCTAGCAATTCGGTCTAAATCCTCTTCCATCTCGGCAGTAAAGTCGTAATCCATCACTCCAGGAAAATGTTCTAATAAAAAATCACTCACAGTATAGCCAATTGCGGTCGGATAAAATGATTTATCATCCCGTTCCACATAAGCCCTATCTTGAATCACGGAAATGATACTAGCATAAGTACTAGGGCGACCAATGCCTCTTTTTTCTAACTCCTTAACCAAAGAAGCATCGTTGTAACGAGGTGGCGGCAAAGTAAATTTTTGTTGAGGATTGATAGCTAGATAATCTAAAGCCTGACCAGCTTGAACCTCGGGCAACATCACGTCTTGACCAGTTGGAAACAGAATTCTCCAACCGGGAAACTTCATAATTGATCCAGATGAACGGAGTTGATACACAGTTTTGTTATGAGCACTGTTAATGGCTTCAATTGCAATACTGGTCTGATCATAAATAGCTGGCGCCATTTGACTGGCCACAAATCTCTTCCAAATTAAATCATATAACCGAGCATGACTTGCCTCTAACTTAGCCCCCTGTGCAGTAACCATTGATGCAGTAATATCAATATGAGTAATACGAATAGCTTCATGTGCTTCTTGAGCATTTTTAGATTTATTTTTAAAAACTCTTGGTTTTTCTGGTAAATAACGATCCCCATGCTCATTCTTAATAAACTCACGCGCCATCTGAATAGAACTGGCACTTAAGTTCATCGCATCAGTACGATGATAAGTAATCAAACCTTCTTCATATAATTGCTGGGCCAAAGTCATGGTTTGTTTGGCTGAAAAACCCAAGACATGGGCTGCTGACTGTTGCAAGGTTGAGGTGGTAAATGGCGGATAACTAAACTGCTGACGCTCTTTGCGTTCGACATCAATCACTTTATAATCTGCTTTTTTTAAATCAGCAATGACAGGTTCGGCTTGTTTAGTACTGCTGACTGCTTGTTTTTTATTGTTAATCTGAGTTAAACTAGCAATTAAAATTTCTTTAGGCAGATCTGCCACTGGTTTGCCTTCGACAAAAATTTCTTTGGGATGTTTAGTTTTATTGGAGTCTAAAGCCACATCAATCTCCCAATATTCTTCAGGTTTAAAAGCATCGCGCTCTCGTTCTCTCTCTGCAATTAAACGCAAAGCTACAGATTGCACCCGACCGGCAGATAAACCACGGCGCACTTTTCTCCATAAAACTGGAGACAGCTTATAGCCCACTAGTCGATCTAGGACTCGCCTTGCCTGTTGTGCATCAACTAAATTTAAGTTTAATTTGGCAGGTTTGGCAATTGCTTCCACAACTGCTTGCTTTGTAATCTCAAAAAAGACACTTCTTTTAAATAACTCCTGTTTTGAAACTCCTGCTTCTTCTAATAAAGCTTTTATATGCCAAGCAATGGCTTCTCCTTCACGATCAGGGTCCATAGCTAAATAGATAACATCAGCTTTTTTTGCCAATTTTTGCAATTTTTTAACCACTACGCCTTTGCCTTCAGGCACAGCGTAAGAAGGCTTGAAATTGTTGTCAATATCTACACCTAATTGGCTCTTAGGCAGATCACGCACATGACCAACCGAAGCTTCAATAATAAACTCTTTGCCTAAATAACTGGCTAATTTTCTGGCTTTGGTTGGTGATTCAACAATAACTAAATTCATATAAAGTCCATGATAATTTAACTGATAACTTTCCGCGTCAACGTAGTTTATAATAACACACTGCTGTTTTTCAATCGCTTTAAAACACTGTTATAACCACTTTTTTATTATTTTACAATCCAGTCACGTACCATTGATTGGCTTCGCACCTTGCTAATCCTTGTAGCTCCAATTTAATTAAGGCAGAGTTCAATTTCATGGCATCAACTCCCAACTGCTGACCTAATTCTTGACTGGAAACAGTAATGCTCTGCAAAGTTTGCATAATCTGTTGTTGTAATGGGCTAAGATTAAGCTCACTTAAATCTAACTGCTGCTTGCTTGGCTGAACTTCCTTAATTTTAGTTTGCAATTTTTGCCCAGACTTGCCCCAATTTCTGGCTGATAAATTGTTAATCACTTCTTGGCCATTACCAACTAAAGTTGCTCCTTGATTTAACATCTGCTTTACTCCTTCATGATAGGGAGAAGTAATAGGACCAGATACAGCAAAAACATCACGTCCATAATCTAAGGCGTAACCAACGGTAATATGAGTACCACTTTTTAAACCAGCTTCTGTCACTACTACAGCCAATGAGAGGGCTGCAATAATCCGGTTACGTCTGGGAAAAGTACTGCGAGTAGGCTCTACGTGAGGCGGATACTCGCTGATAAAAACAGCTCGGCCAGTTTTTAGCATCTCAAACATTAAATATTGATGTTGACTAGGGAAGATATGATCAAAGCCATAACCCAAAACCCCGACTGTTTGACCATCTGCTTGCAAAGCCGCCTGCTGTGCCTGGACATCGACTCCATACATAAAACCAGAAATAATAGTAGCGCCAAACTCAACCAACTCTTGAGTAATCTTGCTGGTAACTAATCTGCCATAAGCTGTCATCTGCCTAGTGCCGACTATGGCTACAGGCAAAGTTCGACACAGCTTGATATCTCCTTTAACAAACAAAATAGGTGGAAAATCATCGATTTGTTTTAATAAAAAAGGATAATTTTTTTCATTAAAACTCACTACCGAAAGACGCTTCTGCATCAATGTCTGCCAGTATGACTCAATAGTGTACTCTTTTGTAAAATTTTTGATTGATTCAGCAATTTTTTGCGGTAACTGCATTTTTATTAAAACTGACTCATAATGCACCCAAAACTCATCCCAGCTGATTCGGTTTTGTTTCAGGTATTTAATCAGTTGAAAAAAGAGTTTAGGACCAATGCCATCAATGGTAATTAAAGCAGTATAATTTTTCTTTTGCTGTAGAGACTCAACTTTGGTCTCTTTTGTTGCTGGTGTCATTAGCATATAGCCTTTACTTTAACCAACAATTCTGACAAAGAGCTTACAAAACAGCTTGAATTTTTATTTTCTATTCAAATGGAAGATATGAAGCACTATTCTTTGAGGAAAACTATTTCATCCATGCCAACATGGCTTTAATAATAGGAGCAGCATGAATCGACCCTTCTTTGTATGGCAGAGCGTCATCACTCTCGACTAAGGCAACTAAAACTATTTTTTTGGGAAAACCAAACTTTTCTAGGTGCTCAGCCCATTGTCTTAACTCTTCTGCAGTCAAACCCTGGATATTCCCTTGTTCACTGACTTGAGCTTCCTCTGCTCTGGTTTTAATAATCTCAATCATTTGCGAAGTGTCAACACTAGTACCAGCCACAAACCAGCCGTGAGTGTTACGTCGTCCTAAAGCATTTTCCCCTCCCACTTCAGCAGTACCAGTTTTACATGCTACTGCTCCCTGATTGATGAGCACTATAGCATTCTCTACTTGATCTAGTGGTGTAAAATTCTGATTAAAACCAAACATAATTGAGGCAGTACCACCGGGCTGACAGGCACCGATCATTCCCTGCAAAACTAAATTAACATTTTCTTCTGTCAATCCCAGGCTTTGACAATTATTAGCCAGTTGCTGATTGGTATTAAAACTATTGGCCATGACTGGCTCTGTTAAAAATCTAGGTGGACACAACTCTCCTCCCTTAATTAGGCTCTGCACTAATTGAGCATTTTGCAAAGGTGTGGCTAACATATCTCCCTGACCAATGCCAAAGTGATAAGTATTACCTAAAAACCAGCGCTCTCCTTGAGTTTCTTCTTTCCATGTCGGATCAGGCACAAAACCAGCTGCTTCAGCAGGCAACTCAATACCAGTACTCTTGCCAAAACCAAACTCGCGAGCTTGTGCTGCCAAACTAGTTGGGCCAGTCCATTCTGCAGCTTTATAAAAATAAATATCATTACTGCGAGCAATGGCTCTGACCAACGAAATCTCACCATCAGTACCTCCATTTTGGGTATAAAGCCAGTTAGCGTAGCTATAATCACCTACTTTTAAAATTCCTTCATCTAAAACTGTTTTATGTTCATCAAAAGCTTGCTTTTGTAAACCTGCTATGGCTGTGACTAACTTAAAAACTGATCCGGGAGGATACATGCCACTCACAGCACGATTAAAAAACACTTTGCGCTCATCTTGAAAATAATTATGCAGATTAAGTTGACGTTGCTGTTCTAACTGAGGATCAATTAAGGTTGAGGTTAAATCATTAGCATTAAAGGCTGGATGGCTCACCAAAGCTAACACTTGACCTGTATCAACATCCAACACGACAGCTGCTCCCATCATCTCGCCAAAAGCATTAAAAGCTATTTTAGATAAATAAGGATCGATACTGGTGGACAAATTATTGCCAGCAACAGGCTGTTTTTCTGAAAATAAGCGTTGTTTTTCTCCCCAAGTATTAACCTCATATAGTTGAGCTCCATCCTGACCTCTTAAAACTTGATCAAACTGTTTTTCTAATCCCATTTTGCCCAACCAATCATTAGCCTGCAGTTGCGAATTGGCCACCAAATCCTCGGTCATCACAGGAGCGGTATAACCCAAAGCGTGGGCCAGTTCTTGAGGATAAAGATAATAACGGCGCAACTCATACACTACTTGTTTAGGGTCTTGCGCCATGAGCTGCAAAGCTTGCTCTGTTGAGATCGGTTCTTTAGCAGAATACAGCCCATCATCTTTCGTTAAAAAATAGATTTTTTTATTTTTAACTAACGGCTGTTGATAACGGTCGAAAATTACTCCACGCTCGGCAGGAATAAACTGATTAAAAAAACGGTTGTTGTCTGCCATTCGGCGATAGGTTGTCCCCTCAACTATCTGCAGATGAACCAGGCGCACCACTAACAGAAAAAATAAAGCCAAGATGGGAGCTAAAAGCAGTTTTAGTTTCATAACAACAATTTCATTAAATTTTAGTTTTCTGTTTTAAAATTCTCATCCACATAATAGCTAATAAATAGCTCACCACAAACTGCACCACGGTCAAGTAACTAACTGGCAACTGCACCCACCACAACCAAAATAAATTTTGCACAATAGTCATGATAAAAAATCGTCTATTTTTAGTCTTAATTTTTGTGGAGCTAAAGGTAGTTAACAAACCAGTCATGACCCAAACTAAAAAACTAACTGGCCAGATAACGTTGTAAATTATGGCTGTGATGTAACTGAGCACTAACAGTAAGAGCGGATAAAAATAAACCTGTTCTTGAGCTTGATCAAGCCAAATTAAACCAGCCAAGGTGAAGATTAGAGGCAGACCAATGATGCGCTCCATGCTAATACATAAAACTAAAGCAGTTAGTTTTAAAATGATGGTAATAATTTTTTTAAATTTCATACTTTAATTAAGACGTATCAATGATTAACTCCTAAAATTAATCTTAGTAAAATTACTGCAACTTAATTTCCACTAAACTTGATTCGTGAAAAGAAACATACTGCTCCAGCACTGCAGTTTTTACTGCAGATGAGGCGCCACTTTTAATACTTCTGATCTCTCCTATATAAATACCAGCCTCAATGCCCTCTTGTCCAGAAGTAATCACTCTCTGCCCCACTTCTAATTCATCTTCTACCGGCACTTCTGTTAGTAAAACACGTCTCCCATCTCCTTTTAATAATCCCTGCACTCCTGTTGGGGTCTGAGCCAAAACAAAAGGCGTGTCTTGTTGCCACAGCAAACTGACGTAGCCCACATTATTGATGACTTCTTTAACCACTCCCACCAAAGTATTTTCAACTAAAACAGCTAAACCAGGAGTCACGGCCACATCTCTGGGCAGACTTACTGCCGGCTGCGCTAATGACAAAATAGGACTAGTTAAAACTACTTGATTTAAATCACGATCAGTGCTGTTGAGCAACTCCCGTAATTTTTTATTTTCTTGTTGTAATTGCTCGATTTGACCCAACTGCGCCGAAGTATAGGCTAGTTTGAGTTCTAAATCTTGAACTCGACGGGCTGAATTTTGCCAAGTGCGAACATTGCTAGCAGTTTGATAAATTGAGGCTGCCAGTTTGACATTCAGCTGTAAAATGGGCTGAGTTAATTTTTGACCCACAAAGATAAGAGAGTCATTCACAGCAATAAACTCAAAAAAAATCAGCAGTAACAACAAAACTGTTAACAATAAAATGCGACCAATTTTTTTGCGCGTGAGTGATAAAAGAAAAGCTATCATAAAAAATTCGTTAACAACGATAATCTATATAAATATTTATAGTTAACTCATTATTAAAATTGTAAAACTAGGCTCTAACTACAAAATCACTTAATAAATAAAGTGCCACTGACTAAATCAGTTAATGGTTCTGTAGAGCGCATCACATTGGCTTGAAGTTCTTGAGCTAAAAAATCATCTAATCCCAAGAGTTGACTGCCACCGCCAGTTAAAATTATGCCGTTATTTAAGCCTGAAATTAACTGTTCAGATTGAATTAAACTCAAAGTACGCTTGATAGCATGAGACAGTTTCTTTAACTCATGGACAATACTCTGCATTAAATCTGCAGCTTGAATGGTTTTAGTCATCACTAGATGATCTTGTGTATCAATACCTCTAATATTTATTTTGCTCTCAGCAGTGAGTTGATAATTTTGAGCAGTTGTTCTGGCTGACTCTCCTGAAAAATCATACTGCAAATGATGCTTCATTTTTGAAGCTTGCTGATAGCTGACCAATAAATTATGTTTTTGTTGTAAACATTTCTGAATGGCTAAGCTGATTTGCTGACTACCTATATCTATAGTACGAGCAAAATTAGTAAAGCCACGAGAGCCCACGACTAACTCTGTCAGCTGATCCCCAATATCTAAAATTAAAATTTGACCAGAAGCAACTGAGTTGGGCTGAGTTTGGCCCAGTTGAGCCAATAAGGCTTGAGCTTTAGGTACAAACTGCACTGATGAAAAACCAACTTCAGCTAAGCACTGCTTAATAATTTTTTTATCTAATTGTGTAGCAGATTCTGGCAAAGAATACATTACTTCTAATCGAGAAAACCAAGCTAAATTGAGATCTTGTTTAAACTGTTGCCATAAAGCTTGCACTAGTTGACGAAACTGTTTCTGATCGTAAACCACTCCCTTGTGCATAGGAAAAACTGTACTGGTGTTAGCTGGCTCTTGACCAAAAATCGCCCAGGCTTTATCTCCGATAGCCAAGACTGACTCTTGTGTTTGATCTGTTAAATAGCAACTGGGTTGATTAAACACTAAGTGATCATTAATTATCACTCTGGTGAAGTGACTACCAAGGTCAAATACTAGTTTGGTTTTTTGAAAAAGCTGAGTTTTTTTAAAATTAGTTTTTAAACCCTTGCGGGTTAACTTGATGTTAGGCATAATCTTTGACCCACAGGTACAAAATACAACCAAGGTACCATTGCTTAATTGCTAACAAACTCATTGTACAACAAAACACGAACTGCATGAAAAAATTCACTTGCCCAATTGCTCAGAAGTTTTGTAACTCAAGCAATTAAGGCTATCAGCTTAATCTGCTTCCACTGTTTTTACCTAGAAAATTAAATAACATTAAATTATGATGGCAAGTGCGCTCAACTCAATCATTGAAAGATATCTAAAAATCTTAAATTAAAAAGTAACCTTTAAAGTTTAGAATTAGGAGCAGCTTATGCGCCCTGAATCAATTTGTTGAGCATGGTAGTCCCTGTTCTCCATTGCCCTTGAGCAATCTGTGTCTCAGCTGTCTGTACTTGCTGTAATTTATCAGCATCGCCAGCCAAGTTTTCTTTCATCCCAGCAATTCTATCTTTAACTAACTCTTTTTTAAGCTCCAAAGCCTTTTCAACCATAATTTCTTGTAGATTAGGAATTATCCCCTCAAGTAAAACTAAGGCTTGCTCTTGTTTATCAACTTCTGAAAGTGAAGTATTTTGCAAGATCTGATCAACTTTTACTTTTTCTTGGGCTGTTACCAGTTGCTCTAAATCTGTTTCTAAAAAATCTTCCCAGACAACTTGTTGCAGTTCATCTAGAAATTTATCTTTTTCTTCTTCAGAACTATTCTCAATTCCTAGTAAAGTAAAAATATTTTGGTCTTCAATCTTTTCAGAATTGATATCTGGTTGGTTTGAATCAATCGCTGTTGCAGTTGCTAATTGAGGAGGAGCAATTTTCTCATCAGTTG
Organism: uncultured Pseudomonadales bacterium; assembly: GCA_964611955.1. Classification (GTDB taxonomy): domain Bacteria; phylum Patescibacteriota; class Microgenomatia; order UBA1400; family PJMF01; genus CAYVBW01. Next base: position 10,527 of record CAZTBN010000012.1, read on the forward strand.
TTTCTGGTTTTTCTATCTCTAATTTAGGCTCATCTGCCACTGCATCCTGCTGCACTTCTGAAACTTCGTCGCCGACACTCTCGTTAGCTGGTTCTGCTGGCGAAGAGTTATTGTTTTCCAGATCTTTAACCATCTGTTCTAATCGAGCAATTTCTTTGTCTAAGTCCTCGTCTAATTTTTTAGGGTCTTCGACTTCTGCTTGAACTGGGGCAAAGTTGTTGTTGGTAGCAGCATCGGTAAACTCCTCTGTGGCTTCTGGTTTAGTGGCTGTTGCAGTATCTTCACTCATACCATCAACAGGAGGAGTATAAGAGTCAACATAGCTGTCATTAGCATTGGCGGTTGCTGGAGTAGTTGGAGTAACTGGAGAAACTGGAGGGACTGGTTCTGCACTTTGAAAGGCTGGCGGTGCAGTAATTTGATTAGTTTGTTCTTCAACAGGCTGAGACTGAGTTTGAGTTTGATCTAAAGGATTCACTGGGTTAGTTTGCTGAGTGGGGTTATTATTTTGGACATTCATGGGCAAGGATATATTTAATAATTGAATCTGTCTTTACTTTATCAATTAAAAACTAATTACGCTAGAGGTAATTTCTTGATTTTTGCTTATTTTTTAAACACCAGAGAAACTCTGATAACGAATAGAGCTTTACCATGTCGCATTTTGATCATATCTCTCAGCTTTATTTTACCTAGTTCCTACAATAAACTGACAGGTTATAATTACCTCAGTTTATGATTAACACCACTAAAGTCAGTCTTTATCTGAAAAAAATAATTTTTACCTGCGCTATTTTACTAGTAGCGGTCACTCCTTTTATCTTTACTTGGTTTAATTCTGAGTTATTTGAGTTCAATAAAATGATGTTTGTCTATCTGTTGACAACTATTATTACTGCTAGTTGGCTGGCGATCATGATTATTGAGAAAAAACTAAGTTTTAAACACACTACTCTAGATATTCCCTGGTTGCTATTTTTAATAGCTCAAATTTTAGCCACTATTTTTTCCATGCACTTAAGAACCTCAATTTTTGGTTATTATTCTCGTTTTAATGGCGGTTTATTATCAAGTATTAGCTATGCTCTGTTGTATTGGAGTTTAATCAGCAATTTAAATCATAAACAAATTTTAGCTCTGATAAAGATAGCTGTCCTGGCTGCATTAGGAGCAAGTTGGTATGCTATTCCAGAGCGATTGGGTTTCTCTCCTAGTTGCGTACTAATCACGCACAGTTTTTCTGCAGGAGTAAACTGCTGGATACAAGATGTGCAAACACGAGTTTTTGCCACCTTTGGTCAGCCCAACTGGCTAGGAGCATATCTGGGAATGTTATTACCTTTAGCAATGAGTTTTTATTTAACTTCTCTCAATAATCTTCATAGCATCTCTAGCAAAACTAAATCATTATGGCTACAGATGATGCGTCATCGCTGGCTAGGAATAGTCATATCTATCTTTATAGCACTACTGTTTACCCAATCAAGATCAGCTTTGCTAGGATTTAGTATTAGTTTAATTTTTCTCATCAGCTCACGAGTTTTAATCAGCTTGAAACACAAACAGTCTTTTAAAGCTCAGCACTCTTTAATAATGCTCATTCTAATCCTAGTTATCATTACTTTTAGTATTGGCACTAGCTTTATCCCCAGTTTCAAAAACATCATGAGTCAATTTCAGACTGAGCCCCAAGCTAATGATCAAGTGAATCCAACCCCAGTTGTCCCACCACCAACTAGCGTCAACATTACCCCTTCTGAAAAAATTAGATTGATTGTTTGGAGAGGAGCAATTAAAGTGTGGCAACGTTATCCTTGGTTGGGAGCCGGTCCAGAAACTTTTGCCTACAGTTATTATTTAGATCGACCCTTAGAACATAATTTAGTATCAGAATGGGATTTTTTATATAACAAAGCTCATAATGAATGGCTCAATCTTTTAGCCAATACTGGCGTTATTGGTTTAATCACCTACTTAATCTTGATGGGAGCAACTTTTATATTAGCTGGCAGAATACTTTGTTTATATTGGAAAAAAAACAATCAGGTATCTATTGCTCAGACTAATCTGGTCTTAGGTATCAGCGCTGGACTCATTGGCTTTAACATTACTAATCTTCTTGGTTTCTCAACAGTAATGGTATCGGTATTATGGGTGAGCTTTATGATCGGTTTAAGTTCTTTATTTGAAACTGTGTCCTTAAAAAAATCTAACCACAAACTAACTAACTCTCATCCATCGAAACAATCTCATCACCACAAACTAGATTTGATCAGAATCATAACCCTGATTTGGTTAGCTTTTGTCACCCTTTATTTTTTACTCAATATTGTGCGCATCTGGCAAGCAGATTATTACTTTAATAAAGGACAAGCTAATCTATCCAGGAATAAATATGCTCAAGCGATTCAATATTTACAAAAAGCAGTCCTGTTTTCATCAAAGGAAGCTCTCTTCTTTGATGAGTTGGCTGATGCTTATGCCAAAACTGCTGTGCAGCTCTATCTTAAAAATGAGTTAGAGTTTGTGCCAGATTACACCAACCTGGCTCTGGCAGCAACCTTTTCCGCAACCGAGCTCAATCCCCATAATATTAATTTTTATAAAACTCAGTCTTCAATCTTTTCTCAACTGGCTGTGATTGACGATCAATATTTACAACAAGCCAAAGAGGCATTAATTATTGCTCAAGCCAAGGCGCCCACCGATCCTAAACTGCTCTTTCAGCAGGGTTTGATTGAGTTAGCCATGGATTCTCAGGATGAAGCCATTGCTAGCATTTTAACCGCGATTAAGATAAAACCTAATTATCATCAAGCTCGATACAGATTAGGATTGATTTATGAAGCTGCTGGTCAATGTCCTGAAGCGCTAGAACAGTATCAATTTATTTTAGATTATTTAATTCCTGGTGATGAAAATTTACAAACTAAAATTAAAAATTTAAACTGCTCATTTTAACTTGCCATGACAAAGTATCTGACCACTGCCGAACTCTATCAACGCTATGCAATTCCCCATAATCTAGCCCAGCACATGCTTAGCACTGCTGGCCTAGGCAAGCTCATTTGTACAAATTGGCAGAAAACTGCTCTTAGCGATAGCACTGTTGACACACAACTCGTCATTACTACCCTACTGGTGCATGATCTAGGCAACTTAGTTAAGTTTAAACTGAATAATACTTCTTCATTGCTCAAGACCAAGACTTTACCCCAAGTACAAACACAAGATTTAGCCTATTGGCAAGAAAAACAACAACAAATGATTACTAAATATGGTACTGATGCGGACGCAGTCAACCTGAAAATTCTGCAAGAATTAGGCTTAAGCTCAGCCAAAAAAATTATGGAGTTTCACACTTTTGAGCAACTCTCTGCTTTAATGAGCCAGCCACAGTATTGGGCAGAAAAAATAGTCTTATATTGTGATTTACGCTTCACTCCCTTCGGGCTAACTACGGTAAAAAAAAGAATTTTAGATCTGCAACAAAGATATCGTGACTATGATGCCCAGTGGCAAGATCAGCAGCTAGTGGTTCAAAGAATTCTTCAAGCAGAGCAGTTAGAAACTCAGCTCAACAATCACATTAATCTTGATTTAAAAACAGTAACTATGGTTGAGATTCAAAACTTATTTCCTGAACTTTTAAACTTAAAGATCAAGGTTGAGGTATAATAAGCCTTATTATCAAAATCTTTTTGCCACATTAACTGACATATGAAGTATCAAGTGCTCACTGCTCCCCATCCTAATTTAAGAAAAATAGCCAAACCGGTTAGCAAAGTTGATAAAAAACTGTTGCAAAATCAAGAACTATTAATCCAAGCCTTAAAAGATGAACAGGATCCTATTGGAGTGGGCATGGCTTTTACCCAAATTAACAAACTGATACGTGGCTTTGCCTTTAGAACTGATACTGATAATGAACTTAAGCTAGATGAAAATATGATTGTCATTTTCAATCCCGAACTCATAGCGCACAGCTCTAAATTAACTCTCGGTCAAAATGAACAAGATCCAGATATAGAGGGTTGTTTGTCTGTGCCCACGGTGTTTGGACCGGTACTACGTTGGCCCTGGGTGGAGTTAAAATATCAACTGATTGAAAATAATAAGTTGGTGACTTATCAAAAAAAATTTCAAGATTACGAAGCGCGCATTATGCAACATGAGCTTGATCACTTAAATGGTGTTTTGTTTACTGATCATCTTTTAGAACAGCGTCAACCAGTTTATTTACAAAAAGATGGTGAGCTAGTCCAAGCTGAAGACACCAATTTTCTCAAAGTTTATTAAATTTTCAGCACTTAAATTACTGGTCAAACAATCTTCATGACAACAAAACTTCATTTGGCACTAGCAGGCAGCACTACTCACTCGGTGAGTTGTGGCCAAGCGCTCCAGCAAAATCCTAATTTTTCAGTTGATTGGGTCATCGCGCCTCAACCTAAAAAAATAGGACGCAAACAAATTTTAACTGCCAATCCTGTCCATAACTGGGCAGAAGAGCAAGCAATAAAAACTTTTTCCTTAGCCAACAATCTCAATGATCTTAAACCTGAACTTATACAACAACAGTGCGACAATCCGATTGATTATTTATTAGTGGTCGATTTTGGCTATTTTATTCCCGACTGGCTACTCGCTCTCCCCCATAAAGCAGTTTTAAATTTGCATCCCTCTGCTCTACCTGAATGGCGTGGTAGCTCGCCAGGTCAGTTTGTAATTTTATTTGCTCAGCAAACTTCAGCCATCACTTTAATGCGCCTCATTAACAAACTAGATGCTGGCCCGATTATTGCCCAGGAAAAATTTGGTGTAGAAGACAACTGGACGAGTGCTGATTATTACCAACACAGTTTTAAACTAGCTCAGCAACAACTAGCCAACTGGATTCTAGCTTACGATCAAGGCGAGTTAAGCGAACAAGCTCAGCCTGATCTTTCACCCACTCCTCAAGCGGAAAAAATAAATAAACAGGATGCCGGTGTTCCTTGGGCAATCTTACAGAAATTAATCTCAACAAACGATACAACTTTAGCCGATTTGGTGCCAATGCTAAACAGCATTAATTTATTAGAAAAAATACTTAAAACTAACTCAACCACAATGTGGTCACAGTTAATCACCAGAGCTTGTCGCGCTTTTCAACCTTGGCCTGTACTCTGGACCGAGATTCCTACCACTAAAGGCAATAAAAAAATGCAGATTCTAGATTGTAAAGTTGATGCTTTAGGAAAGTTACAGTTACAGCAAGTTAAAATTGAAGGGCAACAGCAAGCGCAGTGGAATCAAGTGAAAAATACTATTATTTTTGAGGAGTAACTGTTTCTGCCACTGCTTCTCTTTTCCAGTGAGTGGTAATCCCCTGTTTTTTCATCAAACGCAGGACTTTAGTAGGCACTTTATAGCGCTTACGCAGACCATCAACTAAAACAGTGACTGTGTGTAAATTACGACAAAAACTGCGATTAGTGCGGTTTTTAGCATGAGACACATTGTGGCCCATGTGTGCAATTTTTGGATATTTATAAACAAAACTTTTCATAACGGTAGAATTCTAACATTTGACAAGAGATAAGTCAAAAGACAAATTAATGATTAACTACTGAAAATAATCATAAAAATAATTTTTAATCTGGTAATCAGTAAAATAAATTAAAAATAGGCTCAAACCCAGCTAGCAATTAACTTAAAACTCAAGCCCTTAATCCCCATTAACCTAAGAATAATTGAAGAATGAAGTTAGCAATCGGGCTGATCAACTGTACAATCGGAGTTTGTCCGCCACTAAAAGGAATTAATAGCAAAATTAAAATCATGATGCCATAGCGATCCATAAAACGCTCGTACTCAAAACCAATCTCTTTGGGCAAAATTGCTTGTAAAACTTTGGCACCATCTAAAGGCTTGACTGGCACTAAATTAAAAATAGCTAAATAGATGTTGACTGCCATTAGTTGTACTAAAGAGATACTGATTACACCCACAGGCATAGCAATCACTTTTAAGAGGATAGCTAGTAAACCAGCCACAATAATATTAGCCAAACCACCGGCTAAGGCAATTAAGGCTACGTCTCTGACTGGATCTTTCAAATTATAAGGATCATAAGGAGCAGGCTTGCCCCAACCAAATCTGGTGAGTAAAATCGCTGCTACACCCAAAGGATCCAAGTGTACTCTTGGATCAAGAGTTAATCTGCCCTTAATTCTAGGAGTAGGATCACCTAATTTATCTGCCACCCAGCAATGAGCAAACTCATGAATCGAGATGGTCATTAAAATCCCAGGAAAAATAAGCACAAAAAGCAATGGTGATTCAAAAAATAAATTTAACATCTGTCAATTTTAGCGGGTAAATGGTAATAAATAGATCGGTTTAATAAATGTTATCGTAACTAGAGCTAGAGTCAAGGGCGGGCTTTATTTTTGTGGAGCAAGAAAAAAACGCTCAAGGGTCTTGCTTCTTAGTTTTATTTTATTATAAGATAATCAATATTTGTATGTATCTGTTACTTATTTAGACAATCAAAAACTATCAAAATAGTATCAATTTAAAAAAATAATCATTCAGTAAATGCGTTTTTTGCTGTTCGAGCATAACTCAAAACTAGCTAACTCATTAAAAGAAAAGTATGGTCAGCATACTATTATAGATTGCGTGAGTGATGTTGATGATTGTTTATTTTTATTAAAAATTCAAGCTTATCAACTGCTGATTGTTAATTTGGAACTTAATTGCAGTCAAAACTTGGCTGTGATCACACAAGCAAGAGATCAACATGCCACCTGCCCTATTTTAGGTATTGGCCAACGTAAGCTATCACCCAGTCCAGCACAAATCTTGAACTGCGGAGCTGATGATTATTTAGCCCAGCCTTTTAGCTGGGCAGAACTGAACGCCCGCATCTGTGCCCTATTGCGTCGCAGTCTGGGCAATGCCAACAATGACATCAGGGCTGGTTATTTTAATTATCAGCTCTACTCCCAACAAATTTCTTTTCATCATCAATTATTAATCCTGAAAAGAAAACAACAACTAATTTTAGAATGTTTAATTTTTCATCATCCACACATTGTCAGTAAAGAGATTTTAACTACTTTTGCTTGGGAAAAAGATTGGGTCAGCAGTAATAATATTGAGTCGCACATCAGTCAGTTAAGAAAAAATTTAGCTCAGCAACTGAAGTTTAATCCCATTCAGACTTGTCACGGCTTAGGCTATAAATTAGCAGCCTACCAGCCGACTCAGATTAGTGATTTAGTGTTGTGGGGAGGGAGAGACTGGGAAAAAGAATTAAATGATGAATAAAAAAAGTTTGAGGGAAAGTGAAAACTTCACTCTTGATTAAATTTAGGCAGGACTGAGTTAAAATATCAAAAAGCTGAGCTTAGTAATTTACCAAGGGTTATTTTTGAACTCATAAAGAGGTTTGTACTCTGCTAGAGTTACGCGCCATCTTTTAATTACCATTTGAGAGACATCTTCAATATCGTCAGGTTCGATAAGAAACTTAAAAATTCTTTTGGCCAACATTGTTCCAACTTGATCTAAAAAAAATTGTTGATCTTCTTTTGACATCTGACCACTCATAAAACTGTTAATAAGACTAGGAGCTGCTCCATACTTTGTTGCCAGCTCCATTTGTCTTTCTATGCTTACTGCGCTTGTTTCTGATGCTTGTCCTAGGTTTTGATCCGGACTTATCATATTAAACTTCCCTTTTTATGGGCAGTAAATAATTGCTGAAATTATAACATAAGCATTAATTTTCTCAATAAAAATATTTCTTAAAAATGTTATACTTTTAAAAATGAATCTTTCTTTTCACTGGCAAAACTTCACTAACTGGATCAAAGATAATTTAAAAATTACCATCATTTCCTTAGTCATTTTTAGCTTAGCCCTCGCCACTAGGTTAATTTACTTAGAACAAATTCCAGTGGTTTTTTCTCAAGATCAATTGAATTATCTCATCAATTCGCTGAGTATATCTTTAACTGGTAAAGGTAAATCTGGTGAATGGTCTCCTGAAAGTTTAACTCCAGTAGAACCAACTTTTTCAGAATTACCAGCTGTATTATTAACACCAGTTTTCGCCCTACCATTTTCTTGGACAGTCAACGCGCGCTTACCATTTGTGATCATTTCACTCACCATTCCTATATTTATTGCGCTAATTGTACATAGCATCACTAAATCAAAAGGCGCAGCCTATTTTAGTTGGATCTTGGCTCTGTTTAATCCCTGGTTTTGGCAAAATGCGCGCATGACTTTTGATATCCCCATTAGCCTATGGTTTTATTTACTAGGTATCACTTTATTTTTAAGAACCAAAAAATTTTACAAACTATATAGTTTTATTCCATTTGTTATTGGTTTTTATTGTTATCAAGGTTTCAAACTCACTTTACCTTTCATTGTTATTACTTTAGTAATTTATGATATTTTGCAGCACAAAAACTTTAAAATCCGTCAACCTCTGTGGTGGAAAAAACAGTTACCTAACTTATTATTAATCGTTGCCACTGCAGTTTTGACTAGTTTTTATTTATTTTTCCAATTATTTACTCAACAAGATAGCCAAAATAAATTAAGTGGACAACTCCTAACTCCTAACAGCGCTATCGTGGCTCAAGCAGTTAATAATGATCGTCGTTTAGCCCTTGCAACTCCGCTCAACTCTATTTTCATTAATAAATATTTACAAACAGCCAAAGAAATAGCCGGCCGCTATATGCTAGTTTTTGGCTGGAGGGAATTATTTTTTGAAATCAGCGCTGCCAGCTCTTCTTTTGCAGTCTGGAACCACGGCATGTTCTATCTTATAGATGCAGTCTTAATCTTCATTGGTCTGCATCAGCTAATTAGACAAAAAAAATATCTCACTCTCTACTTAATTGGGAGTATGCTGCTTATTGGCGCTCTACCCAGCACCTTGAATCAATCTATTTGGCTATTTTTTCGTTCAGCTCTCATTTTTCCTTTTTTACTGATTTTGGCAGGTTTGGGAACCTGGCAGTTATGGCAAAAAACCAAAAAAGGGTTTACTGTTATGGCTTTTGTATACAGTTTGTCAATTATTTATTTTGCTTTTTTATATTTTGTCCGCTATCCAGTTTATGGATCTGAAAATATTTTTTTCAGTCCTCGACTCTTGGGAGAATATCTGCAACGTGTTGATAAAAATCAGCAAATCTTCATCTTTGAAAAAGAACGCGATTTTACTTTCACTAATTATATTTTTTACAATCAATTATTTACTCAAGACAGTGCTAGTACTATTTAAACTCAATATAAAAATAAAGCTTATAGTTTTAACAATGTAGTTTTTGCTGACTGTGTGCCTCAAGACCTGGTGATTGATCAAAATAACTTATACATTTTTGACAGCGACACGCCCATCTGCAACCAAAAAAATATTGAAATTAATAAAGAAGAATTCTTACAGGAAAAAGGGTTTACTCAGTGGCCGTCCATCTCGATTAAAAGCATTAAAGACAGCGGCGGTGATTATTTAATTTATAACGATCAGTTGTGTGATCGCTCTACTCTACCGCTCTATCTTTATCCTCAAACATTAACTGATTTTAATTTTACACAGCTATCTGATGAAGAGTTCTGCAGCTTGTGGATGACTAAGGATTAAAAATGGGTTGCAGGGCGGGAAGGATTCG
>CAZTBN010000013.1:0-11950 GCA_964611955.1 uncultured Pseudomonadales bacterium
ATATGGTGGGAGTGAAGATAGAAAAGTAATTTTTTTTAACTATAATAATTGATGTAATTCTGTTTTAGTCCTTATAGCTTTATTAATTATTAATTTATTTATGGCACAATATAAACCTCAAACCCAAACTGCGGCAGACGGTTATTATTCAGAAGATGATTTATCTTTAGAAGATGAGTTAGATTTAAGTTTTCTAGATGAAGATGAGAATGATGATGACGACGATGAAGAAGAAAATTAGTTTTTAAGGTGTTTGGCCAGTCAGATATGAGCTAGATTTTAAGGCTAGCGAGTTAAGTATTAAATTTTCTGTCCCATGTTTAAATTATGATCATGTTATGAGAGTTGCTCTTGTTATTCCTCATATTTTTATGCATCAGGTCATATTGCCTGATGTCATTTTTTCCCCTGGAGAGTTAGCTGTCACTTTAGCTCATCATTTAGTTGAGTTAGGGCACGAAGTGACTCTGTTCACTCCTGGGCCTGTGACTAATTTTATTGCTGATAAGCGCATTAAAAACTTAACCGCTGACCTAAGCTTATTTGAACAGGAATTAACTCAACGTAATGATAGCTATCTAGAGTTATTAAAAAAACATCCTTTGATTTTCATTACTTTAGCAAGGCAGGTGCAGGCAGAGTTAATTGCTCAAGCTTATCAGTTAGCCAATCAGGGTCAGTTTGACGTAGTGCATATCTGGTGTAATGAAGAAGAGCAGGCATTGGTGACTGCTCAATTTTGTCATCAACCTGTGGTTTTTAACCATCATGAGCCATTTAATTTTTTAACTCGATATCGCGCTATTTTTCCTAAATATTTTCATTTAAATTGGATCTCTTTTTCTCAAGCTCAGCGCAAAAATTTTTCAGCTTTAACTCATCAAAAAATTAATTGGGTGGGTAATGTTTATCATGGGTTGCCGGTTGATCAATACCAGCTTGAAACTCAGCCCAAAAATTATTTACTTTATTTAGGTCGAATTATTCAACCTAAAGGTGTTCATTACGCCATTGCTTGCGCTAAAAAACTGGGCATGAACTTAAAAATTGCTGGCAAGCATTATGCTGGTTATAGTAAAGATAGTTATTGGCAAAAATTTATCGAGCCTGAACTTGATGGTCAACAAATAGAGTATTTGGGTTTTGTTAAAACCACTCAGGCCAAACAAGAGTTATTGGGTGGCGCCTTAGCCTTATTAATGCCATCTGTTTGGCAAGAACCATTTGGTATGGTCATGATTGAAGCTATGGCTTGCGGTACGCCAGTAGTTGGGTTTGACCAAGGAGCGATTCCGGAGATTGTTAAGTCTGGCAAGAGCGGAGCAATTGCACCCTATCAACCAGAACAAAAAATGATGCAAAATAAGCACGAACTTAAGCAAAACTGGCCAGAATTGCAACTGAATCCCATTTTTAAGCAAAACGTCAGCCAGTTGGCAGATAAGGTGATGAAAGTTCGCGATCTTGATCGAGCTGAATGCAGACAATATTTCGTTGACAATTTTTCTGCCACTAACATGGCTCAAGGCTATGCTGATATTTATCAACAGTTAATTAGAGCTTAAGAGTTTAAATAATGACTAAATCTGCTTTAATGTGAGGGTGCGCTTCATAGTTGATTAGTTCAAAATCTTCACTGGTAAATTGATCAATATCTGTAATCTTAGGATTAATTTTTAGCAATGGTAACGGTTTTGGTTTTCGTGTGATCTGCTCCTGAGCTTGTTCAAGATGATTTTTATACAGATGCAAATCACCAATAGTGTGGACAAACTCTCTTGCTTCCAGCCCGGTGACTTGTGCCACCATCATCAACAGCAACGAATACTGAGTGATATTAAAAGGTAAACCTAAGAAAGCATCAGCGCTACGTTGATATAACTGCATTCGCAGTTTATTTTTAGTCACGTTAAACTGAAAAAAAGTGTGACAGGGAGGCAAACGCATTTCTTTTAACTGGGCTGGATTCCAAGCTGAAACCAGCATGGCTTTAGAATCAGGCTGAGTTTTAATCTCAGTAATCACATTTTGTAGTTGATCAATGTAGCCACCTTTATAATCTGGCCATTTACGCCACTGATAACCGTAAACTGGACCTAAATCACCATTTTCATCAGCAAAACCATCCCAATAATGAATCTTTTTTTCTTGCAAAGGTTTAATATTGGTACTGCCTGAAATAAACCATAAGAGCTCGTTCACTAGCATTTTAAAGGGCATTTTTTTGGTAGTTAAAATAGGAAAACCATGACGCAGATCAAAACGCATTTGGTAGCCAAAAGTACTTTTAATATCATGAATACCACGAGTTTTTTTAGTTTTGCCTGCTGCTAAAACATGTTCGAGTGCGTCTAAGTATTGTTGCATGTTGTTATCCCTCTTGATTAACTATTAATGATAAATTAACTTTATTCATTGCTAAGGAGTTTCACTCCTGAAGCGTTTTGTCCCGTCCCGCTCAGCGGGACTACAAAGTATTTAATCAGAATAAAGCGTAACTTTAATACCGACTTTTTCCAGTACTTTTTTGGCATAGCCATCAGAATGATCGTGCTGATAAATAATTTCTTTTAAACCTGTTCTAGCTAACATTTTAGTACACACAGGGCAGGGCAGAAGATTGATAAATAAGGAACAGTCTGCCAGATTAATCTTATTTTTCATGGCTTGAACTAACAGTTCAACCTCAGCATGATTGGTGTCATAAACGCTAGTATCTTGGACACCCAACTGAAGTTTTTCTTTAGTTGCTCCTTGGTGGAGCATATAGGTTTCATAAGGCACAACTTGATTGTGAGCAGACAGTAAAAACTGATTATCTTTAGCTAAGACAGCTCCGGTTTGAAAAGTATAATCAAAAGAGAGCAGACTAGTTTTTTGAGCAAAACTCATTAGTTCTTGATGAGAATATTTTTTTCCTTTTTGAGCTGCTAGTTGGGGTAACTGAGGCTTAATAGCTTGGTCATAAGCTAAAGCTTCAGTTTCATCAACAAAAGAACTAACTAATTTATAAGGTATTTTATTTTTAGTCAGTGTTTGAAATTCATCTCGATAATGAAAAGCACGGTGCCAAGAACCATTAATGCCAATGACAGCTGACCAAGCCAGTGCTTTAATTACTTGGGAGCTGTCAGTTTGAGAGTAGAGCAGAGTGGCCACTGGATTTTTACCTGTTTGATCTAAAGCAGTCAAAGCTTGTTTTAACTTGCTTAAATTTAAAGTTTGAAATTGGGGAGAGTTTTCCAGTCCGGCAATAAATTTTTCCGTGAAGCAGCCCCAGACAACTGGTTTTTTAGCTAATAATTGAGCGGTTAATTGTTGAATCCTTGTTTCAGAAATATCTCTAGCGCCCAAGATCAAAATTGGTCTTTCATGGGCAAAACTGGCGCTTGTTTTAGGAGTTAGATCTGCCCAAGAATAATTGTTCATAAAAACTTTTTATTGATATTTTTGTGCAAATTTTTGCATTAATTTTTTAATCGAGCTCATTTCCTTTTGGTATAAAGCCATATTTTCTAGCGGCGTATATTTTAATGTTCGATAATGCCACTGGCACAAGTCAGCTTTATCAAACGGCACAAACTGCACATGTAAATGATCAGTCACACTCATCTGTGCCTCAACTCCACCTTCGCGAATGACTGTCCACATGCCTTTATAACCATGCACGGTTCTAAACAGTTTTTTAGCTAAATAACCAAATTTACGAATAGTTGCCCATTGAGCTGCTGACAACTCTTTAGGTGATTTGATGTGTTGACGAGGGACAGCCAATAGTTGACCATCGATATAAGGATAAAGATTAATAGTGAGAGCGATCTGATTTTCTTCTATTAAGATATATTTATCTTTTAAATCACAAAAAACACATTTACCTGTGTTTTGCCAAATCTGGTCATACTCGCCAGTGACACGAGCATTTTTTTTGAATTCTTGATCTTGATTATTGGCTGGAGTGGTCATTAGTAGGCCTGGGTTAAAAGTATTAGCTGAGTTTTATTTATCTTTAAGAGGTTTTTGACCATGGTCTAAAAAATCCTTTAAAATATCGTTGAGTTGAGCACTAGCTCCTTTTTTTAGAATTTGAGTAGTAGAGATAAAAGGTGATTGACGCTCAATTAGCTTGACTTGACCGCCATTTTTAAGCACAGTTTTGTATTCTGGAGAGTCTTGATAGCCCTCGTTCCAAGCTTCTTTGACTGTGACAAAAATATCAGGTTGTAAGGCAGCAATGGTGGGCTGACTACTCATTTGAGGAATAATTGTGACTAGATCAACAAAGCGCAGATAACTTAACATTTCTGCTCGAATTAATTCATCTAAAATAGGGCGATTAGGACCTTTAAGGGTGCTGACTGTTTGATTGCTACTGACTCCAACCACTAAAATATCAGCCAATTTTTTGGCTTCGTGGAGATATCTAACCTGACCCACATGAAGCATATCCCAAGCTCCAGCTGTGTAAACAATAGTTTTGTGTTTAGCTAGCGCAGTTTTTTTGACCAAAGATAGTTGCGTTGGTGTAACTAAGCGCTTTTTCCAGTTAAAAGTGATCATTTTTATTTATATTAATATTTAAAACAATAACAATAAGTTAACACTGTTTAATGCTACTGGCTAGTTCAATTATGACTGAAAATTAGCCCCTGATTAAGCAAATAATCTCTGGTTCTCACAAAATGTTCATTAAGGGGCAGTGACTGATAAGGATTATGACACAAAAATTTATAAAAGTCATAAAACAAAAAAAATTGGGTGAAGTTCATGACTAGCTTCATATCAGGTAAAGGTTGAGTCCCTCGTTTATGATAGCCAGAATAAATAAAATATTTAATGATTTTAGGTTCAGATTTATCTTTACAATCAACTAATAAAAAGGCCAGAGTTCGAGCTAGATCTAGAATCGGGGAGCCAAAAGCAGTTTTTTCAAAATCTAAAATACCGGAAATAGTTAAGTAATCTGGAGCCCTGACATGGCTTGTAGGAAAACTGAATTTATCTTGAGTCACTGCGGCATTAAGTTCGGCCTCAGTATGGTGTTCAAACAGAAGATTGCTACGCACAAAGTCCATATGCAGCCATTGCTGATGAGGCAACTGTTGTTGCTGACTCATGAGTTTTTTAAACTGTTTAAAGGTTGCTTGATTAAGCGCTAGTTTCAGTTTTTGTTCGAGCGCCAGCACTATTTTTGTATCACAAAAATATTTATTCATTGTGATAATTTTTGATTCTAGATTCAAGATTTCAGGATTATAAATTTCCTCATTAGCAATTGTGAATTTTTTTAAATCGTGATGCAGATGTCCCAAAACTTGACCTAATAATTTAATATGTTTCATGGAATAATCTGCCCAATTAATCGTGGCTCCGGGTAAGTAATTATACAAGCAGCAGTAGTGAAGTTTATTCTGGTGGCCCAGTTGCAGGATTGTGCGCTGGTTAACTTGGCAAGTATGACGCACGGGCCAGTTTTGCTCAGCTAAAAAGTTAGAAACTTGATTGCTAAGTTTAATTTTAGTCAGAATATTTGGCTCAGCTTTATAAAAGATTAAAGCTAGTTTTTGACCAGACTCAAGCTCAATAGGAAAAACACTGTTACGATAGCCGGTTTCAGCGGTAAAAATCTGTTTGACCTGATCAGCATAGCCAAACTTAGCTAAAATTTTTTTTAGAGTTGCAGCGTTAATCTTAATCGGCATAAATTTTCAAATACTAGATTTAAGGGTATAATTGATCTCTTATTATATAATTTATGAAAATAACCTCTATTAAAACTCCTATTGTCCAAGTGAATGATGATTTATTAGCAGTAATTGCTAATAATATTGATCAGCTTCCCGAGAAAAGTGTTTTGGTAGTGACTTCTAAAATCATTAGTTATGCCCAGAATCGGTTAGCGCCGATTAAAACAGGTGGTCAAAAAGAAAAACATGAGTTAGTTAAAAAAGAAGCAGATAGCTATCTGCCCAGCTCTTATTCTCAATATGATATTATGTTGGCTCTTAAAGATGGCCATCTAACTGCTAATGCTGGTATTGATGAATCAAATGCTAATGGTCAGTATGTCTTGTGGCCGGAAAATTTACAACAAGAAGTTAATAAAATTTGGCAGTTTGCTCGAAAGCACTATCGGGTGAAAGAGTTGGGTGTGATTGTCACCGACAGCCGGACTTGGCCGTTGCGCTGGGGCGTGGTTGGCACTTGTTTAGTTCATTGTGGTTTTAAACAGTTAGCAGACTATCGAGGCCAAAAAGATCTGTTTGGTAGAGAAATTCATTTTGTGCAGTTAAATATTGCTGAGGCAATGGCTTCAGCAGCCGTGTTAGAAATGGGGGAAGTGGCTGAGCAAACACCATTGGCTTTAATCGAGGATATTAAACATATTGAATTTCAAGATCATGAGCCGACAAATTTAGAATTAGCTGACCTGAAAATAGCGCTTGAGGATGATATGTACGGACCCTTTTTACAAGCTGTACCTTGGGTAAAAAATGATAAAAAAAGTTAATCACAGTTCCCAAAAGGAAAAACAATCAAACTTTGATCTTAAAAGTGCTGCCTTGCTCTTTGATCAAGCACAGACAATGGGCTTGCAACCAAGATGGGAAACTGATTACGGCTTATTTTCAGTGATCTTGCCTAAACAGAACTCTGCACAAAACACTAATAAACCGCCAACAAGAGAATTTTTTTTCCAAACTAATTTGAATTTAAATGGTTCTAGAGCAAGAATTTTAGCTAAAAACAAACAGTTTACTCGTTTAGTCTTAGCTCAGGCTAATCTGCCTAATATTCCTTATTTATTACCGGGTTCACAAGAGCAACTGCTGACATTTTTCAACCAATATCAACCCTTGATCTGTAAACCCTTGCTCGGTGACCGTTCGCTCAATGTTAAGTTAATCACAACTCAATCAGAATTGGCAAACTGCAACTTAACTATGAACTTTTTTGAGCAGTTTATAAAAGGCATAGAATACCGTTGTTTAGTCTTACAGGATAAAGTCATCGCTCTGCAGAAAAAAGAGTTAATTCCCACAGATCAGGAACCTTGGAAATTATTTTATACTGGTTTGGACAAATTACGGTGGCAACCAGCATTAGTGTCAATGTCTGTGCAGATTGCTCAACTTTTGCATCTGGAGTTAGCCGGTGTAGATTTTATTGTTGATGCGCAAGGCAAGAATTGGGTTTTGGAAGTAAATTCTGCTCCAGGGATTATTAAAATTCATCATCCTGATGCTGGAGTGAGTACTAATGCGGCCGAACTGATTTGGGCAGCCGTGCTAGCTTCTTATTCAACTTAGGTTTGCTATAAATTACTAAAATCTTCTTCCAAAATAATGGTGTCGTCTAGTTCTTGTTTCAGTGTATTTAAGTCATCATCAGCACTGACTGTGGGCATGGCTTCAACCGCTTCATCAGTCAGTGGTGTTAAGGATGACTCTGGAGAAGAGTCTTCAGCAGTATCTGATTGGTCAATGACATTGGGAATTTCTGTTTGCTCAAGCACAGTAGTATCGGTAGCTTTTTCCTGATATAAATTACCAAATCGGTATTGATAGTAGAGTGAACCCATAGCTGTGGCAAATAATGATACCAGTACTAATAAAAAAAGTAGGTTATTTTTCATAAAGTTAAAATAATTACTGATTTCCTGATTAATAATTAGTTAGTTGTCATAGCTAATTGAACTGTCTGACGTAGTTGAGTTAAAACTTGTTGAAATGATAGTCTAGCTAGTTGCGCTTCATCTCTTGCCTGTAAAGCAAGGTGTCGTTGTGCTTGATATTGTTCAGGATCAATGCTGTTAAACTTGGCTATTGAGGCATCAGCTTGTTCTTTAGCTTCTTCCAGTAACATTAGGGCATTAGTAAGGTTGGCTTGAGCTGCAGTTACATCTCTGCCTTCATTGGCTAGAGTTTGCAAGCGTGTGGCTAGTTTATCGCCAATATCACTTAAACGCTGATAGTAAAACTCAAAGCGACGTTGCAAACGCAGTGCATGAACAGCAGCCACGCGTTCTTGAGCTTTGATTTGTTGCTGGACTGCTTCTTGAGTTGTGGTTTGCTCTTGAACTCTAATATTAGTCTCTTCTGCTTGATTCATGGTCGCGGCATGAGTCTGATTAGCATTGTTGAGTTGTTGCGGAACAGCCTGACTGTTTTCTGATTGACTATTATTAGAGGTGACAGCTAAAACTGGACTGGCTACCAAGACTAATAACAAGTAACTACTAATTATCAGAGAAAATTTGTTCATAAAGTTTTTATACTTTGTATGGAGAGCGAATTAATAAGATTCACTCTTTATCAGTATAAAAGTTTAAGGAGTAGAAGTAAACTGTTGAGCCACTGCTGAGATTAAGGCAGAGTCATTAAAATATTGATTTAGCTCTGTTTTCCAGTTTGCCTTAGTGATGCTGATCATTGGCTCAACGCCATTGCCTTCAATCGGGGTACCGTCTTCGCGCAAAGTTAAGTGGTGCACTAAGAAAACTGAATATTTTTCCGACTCATTAATTTGGTGTTCCACAGGAAAAACTCGTTCAATTGTTCCCCAACCCATGGTAGTAGTGCCCACCAATACGCCGACGTTATATTTTTTGATCACGCTTGCCATCACTTCTCCAGTAGATTGAGTTTTATCATCAATTAAGATCACCACTTTTTTATAGCGTTGCAAAGTGGGTAACCAACCGGTTTTAGTTTTGAAATCAGAAATTTTTCCTTGTTGAATAAACTGATAAGCATATTGATTATTACCAATAAAAGGTCCCAGAAAATAGGGCAGACCATCGATAGCTCCACCGAAATTACCACGTAAATCTAAAATTAGAGTATCAAGTTCTGCGCCTCGGTCATCAACTTTAGCAGTGACCTCGGTTAGCTCTTGAATAGTGGTGGCTGAAAATTGTTTAATCTTTAAATAAAAAATTTGAGGAGTGACTAAGCGCCATTCCATAGTGGGATTAACTCCGGCTTGATCATAGCGAGCACGAGTTTCCTGACTAGCTAAAGTTTCATGAGCTGCTTGGATTTGAGCCAGTTTTTCTTGAGCAGCCTCGCTGTTGTCATTGGCTAAAATTTGTTCCTGTTCTTGATAGGCTTGCTCAATTTCCTCTTGTGAAACATCTTTATCAACTCCTAAGGCTTGATAATGATCAGCTTCAGGATCAATGTTATTGACGCGCTCAACTAATTCCTGTTGTAGCTTTTCTGAATAAAGTCGACTCCGACCAAAAGGCTCTAAATTAGCTAGGACTAAATCTGCTAACTGTG
Source organism: uncultured Pseudomonadales bacterium (assembly GCA_964611955.1). Lineage (GTDB taxonomy): Bacteria > Patescibacteriota > Microgenomatia > UBA1400 > PJMF01 > CAYVBW01. The sequence continues at coordinate 9,282 of CAZTBN010000013.1, forward strand.
CTGAAAACTCGTTTTTTTTCTGTTCATCAGGATATTGATCTAGTAATTCTAGAATTTTTTGATCAAGTTCTTCAAAGGTTTGGATAGTGTCTCCCAGAGTGAGAGCAGTTAACTTTTCCATGGCTAAAACATGTAGTTGCACTAGTTGAGTTTCAGTCAGCGTATCCCAATAATTTTCTTGAATAATGTCGCGCACTTCCTGTAAAAAGGCTAAATAGGGGTTAGTTTGCTTTTCTTCTTGGTTGAGAAACTTATTTAACAAAGGAATATTGGCGCGATTATTAGCAATAACTACACCACCAATAATTCCAATAGCCAAAGTGACGATTAGTGGTAAAATTAATGGGATCTTATTTTTCATTACTTGGTTGGTAGTGTTTTAATTTGATAATCTATATATTTTGAGTTTTAATTGAGGTTTTACTATATCGTTTCTTGGTCAAGTCTGCAACAATAATTATTTTTAAAAATATGGGAAAAAATCACGAGAGCCCACAGCAAGGATCCATGATTAATGGTGTAGAAATTACAATTTCTTCAGAATTAATTGCGGAACCCTTACAATTGCTTAGATTAATTGACTTGGAATATCAGAAAGTTAAAAAGGATGAAGATGCACAATATAGTTGCTTAGGAAAGGTATTAACTGCCTTTAAGCAATATTATGAATCTCATTTACCAAAATATTTATATGCTTATAGTTTGTGTGATATGTATTTAAAAAATTTAATACAATCTAGATCTAGCGGTCATAGGCCAACAATCTTGTTTGGTTTTAGTGGAATGAATAACCGACTGAGCAAGCCTAGTGGCTTTGATTAATAATTTATTTTTTCTGATTGTCAAACTTTGTTGTATACTAGTCTTCATGAAAGTTTTTTTAATCGCTGCCATCAGTATTGATGGTTTTATAGCTCAGCATACCAATCAGTCTCCCACGGAATGGAATAGTGCTGAAGATAAGGCTTTTTTTAGAGAAACCACTCAAAAAATGGGCGTGATGGTGATGGGCAGCGCCACTTTTAGTACGATTGGCTTTCCTTTACCCAAACGTTTAAATGTGGTTTATAGTAGTAAATCTAAAGCAGAGTTTGCACACCAGTTTAACCTTACGCCTGATCAAACCAGTGCTGATAAACTGAGACTGACAACCCTTGAGCCACGAGCCTTATGCGAACAGCTCGCCACTGAAGGGTTTGATCAAATCGCCTTATGTGGAGGGAGCTCAATTTACACTCAGTTTATGCAAGCAAACATGGTTGATAAGATATTATTAACAGTTGAGCCAGTTATTTTTGGACAGGGAGTTAAGTTATTTAATCAAGCCATCAAAACAACTTTAAAACTAGTTAGTAGTAAACAGCTTAATGAAACAGGAACTTTATTATTAGAATATGATTGCAAAAAATAGCAGCGTCTCACCAGCTCCAAATCAGCCAGCAATATCTAAAGCCTTAATTACAGTTAATATCAAACGTTTTGACCAGAGCTTGCCTTTGCCAGCCTATCAAACACAGGGAGCAGCAGCTTTAGATTTATCAGCGCGCCTTGATGTAGAGATTCCTAGCCAAACAGTGAAAAAAGTCCCTCTTAATATCGCCTTGCAAATTCCTAGAGGTTATTGGGTGTTGATGTCAGCACGCAGTAGTTTACATAAAAAGGGATTAATGTTGGCTAATGGTATCGGAGTCGGTGATTATGATTATCGAGGTAATAATGATGAATATCAGGCTGCTTTACTTAACTTTACCAGTCAACCAGTAACAGTTAAAAAAGGAGAGCGAATTGTGCAGATGATGATTCTACCAGTAGAAAAAATTAAACTTATCGAACAAGATCAATTTTCAGCAAACGACAGAGGTGGATTTGGTTCAACTGGTTAATAATTAAAAATTTTAGCTATTATTAATCATCTATCAATATATGGCAAAAAATTCATATTTAGGCTATTTAATCACGCTTGAAGGAGGAGAGGGCGGTGGCAAAACCACGCAATCGGTTCGTCTGCGTAACAAGCTAACAGCTTTAGGCAAAGATGTGGTTGTTTTGCGAGAGCCCGGTGGTACTACCATTAGTGAGCAGATTAGAGAAGTAGTTCTATCTCCTAATAATACCAGCATGGCTTTTACCACTGAGGTATTATTGTTCCAAGCGGCTCGCGCCCAGATTTACCGTGAGATAGTCATTCCTTCATTAAAAGCAGGCAAAGTCGTTTTGATGGATCGTTCTCGTGATAGTAGTGTAGTTTACCAAGGTATGGTTCGAGGTTTCGGTAAAGATTTGATTGGTCAGTTGAATGATCTCTCTACAGATAAAACTTATCCTAATTTAACTATTTTACTTGATTTACCAGTTAATGTTGGTTTAAAAAGAAGAAGTGATTCTGGTAAACTAGATCGTTTGGATATGGAAGCAACTGAGTTTCATGACAAAGTTAGAACTGCTTATTTAGAGTTGGCTAAAGAAGACAAAACTGGTCGGTGGGTGATTCTTGATGCAGCCCAGGATATAGATCAGGTAGAAGCCAATATTTGGCAAGCTGTGACCACCAAATTAAAGATTGATCAACAATAACTTAAGTTAAAATTACTAAGGCATATTATGGCAAGATTACCCAAAGCAGTTATCAGATTAACTGAGCAGTTTGAGCGTTTACCAGGCATAGGACC
>CAZTBN010000013.1:12050-19304 GCA_964611955.1 uncultured Pseudomonadales bacterium
ATGATCGAAAAGAGCGGCAAGTTTCCTGATCTTAACATTACCCGTATTGGTCATGGTTTGCCTATTGGCGCTGATATTGAATATGCAGACGGAGTTACTTTAGCCAGGGCTCTTGAGGGTAGAAGAACTTTATAAAAGCAAACTCAGATTGCCAACTTTGCCTAAATAAGATTTAATAGTAGCTAATGAGCTTATTGTCTCAAATTAATATCCGACCAGAGTTTAGTTTATCTAGGCTTAAGTCGGTTTTTTTGTATTTAGCTTATTTAATTAATCCTTAAGGAGGAAAAATGAAAATTTTAGTGCAAGCCAAAAATATGAAGATCACTAAAGCCATTCAATCTTTTGTTGAGACAAAGGCAACTCGAACTGTGGCTAAAGTAGGCCGTGGTGTCACTAAAGTTAAGGTTTATTTAGAAAATGTGGCTCGCAAGAAAAATGATCCTGAAGGGGCTAAAGCAAAAATTGAGATTGATGTTCCTGGTCGCAAAACTGTTCTAGTAGAAGGCAAATCATTTGATCCTTATCAAGCAATTAGCAAAGCTCTCAAAGCCGGAGAAAAACGGCTCCGCAAAATCAAGGAAAAGAGCATCGGTCATTAGCCATTGAGTGCAAACTTCGACTGCTTAGTGCAGATCAGTTATGCTAATATATGAATATTATGGCAAATGATTCCAATCAAAACTTAACTACCAATCAAGCAAATCAAGCACAGCCACCAGCTGTTCCACCTATTGCGCCACCAGTTCAACAGACTGATGCAGCCACAGTTGATCAAAATGACAATGTTTTAGACGATTTGGAGGCTTTGATTGCTCAAGCCCAACAGAAAACTCAAGCTAATGGAGTAGCTGCCAATGCTAGCGATGCCCAAACAGATCCAGAAGCTCCTCCGATTGGTTTAGTCGAAGCTGCCACTGATGAAGAGTTAGCTCAGATTGCTCAACTTAAACAAGCAAAAGAACAGGAGACTCAAACTCGCCTGGCTCAGCAACAGCTCGAGATTCAGCAAGCCACTCAAACTGATCCAGTAATGGAAAAGAGGGCAGAAGCTAAGCAAGAAGAAGCAGGTGTGACTGCCCAGAATCAAGTTGATCCAGCTCAAGAAATTCGACAATTAGGCCATATTAAAATTAATAAACCACAGTAATTTTTATGAAACCAGGTCCAGTCGCAGTGGCTCGCCAATCAGGAGGAACTAGATCAACTTTTGGTGATTTTGATAGTGAAAGAATGGAAGATCAAGCTATTCAGGGAGCAACAGCGCAAAAAGCGATTCAGCAACAAGCTAGCAATACCAAAACTCAACCACAGGCCAATGCTGGTAGTGGAAGTCAATCAGCTCAAACGCCTGCTTCACCACCAAGAGAAATTGGTTCTTTGGCTGAAGAATTGATAACCAGACCGATCACAGATACTACCAAGGAATTAGCTAAGTTTTTTGATTTAAATGCTTTGTTGGGTATTAACAGTGGTGATACTCCAGAAGAGAAACAAAAAAAAGTGGCTATGCATCAACGTTTTCAGAAATTAACTCAAGCTGAACAACAAGTAGCACAGGAAAAATATCAACAAGAACTGAAAAAGAAGCAAGCAGAGGAGCAACTCAAGCAAGAAAAAAAGCAACGAGCTATGCAACAACAACAAGCTACTCTTGTCATTCCAGCAGGTAAATCAGATCAGCCGGGATTGCCCATTGGTGGCAATACTAAACAAAGAGCTCAAACTCGTTTAAAACAACAGATGACCACTATCAGTACGCTTTCAGATGGAGGTTAAACTATTACTATCTATGATGCAAATTTTTAATACTTTTACTCACCAACTTGAAGAGTTTGAACCGCTTAATCCTCCTGTGGTCAAATTTTATGCTTGCGGTCCTACTGTTTATGATTTTGCTCATTTGGGTCATTTGCGTAAATATTGCATGGACGATATTTTGATCAGAACTCTGTTACTTAATAATTTTGAAGTGAAGCATGTGCAAAATGTAACTGATGTGGGTCATTTAACTTCTGATGCAGATAGTGGCGAGGACAAAATTGAAAAAGGCGCTCGCAAATACGCTTTAGAACCTTTAGCTGTAGCCAAAAAATTCGAGGACTATTTTTATTATTCCATGGATTTAATAGGCAATTTAAGACCAACTATAGTTTGCCGAGCCACAGAAAATATTCCGGCAATGTTAGCTCTGGTAGAAACTTTAGAAGCTAAAGGTTTTACCTATATTATTGAGGGCGATGGCGTGTATTTTGATACCAGCAAGCTTGATCATTATGGACAGTTAGCTGGTTTAGATATTGAGCAACTGATGGCAGGAGCGCGGGTAGCACCAGTGGCAGGCAAGAAAAATGTGACTGATTTTGCGCTATGGAAGTTTGAGCGACCTGGTGAAAATCGGGCTATGACTTGGCCCAGTAAATGGAGCGAGCGTAGTTATCCTGGTTGGCACATTGAATGTTCAGCCATGAGCATGAAATATTTAGGTGATCAACTTGATATTCATACTGGAGGCGTTGATCACATTGCAGTGCATCACACTAATGAGATTGCGCAATCAGAATCAGCTACTGGCAAAAAACCCTTTAGTAAATATTGGGTGCATCACAACTTTTTAAAAATAGAAAATGAAAAAATGAGTAAATCGCTTAATAATTTTTTCACGATTGATGATGTCATTGCCAGAGGTTTTAGTCCTCAAGCTTTACGGTTATTATTTTTATCAACTCATTATCGCAGTGAGATGAATTTTACTTGGGAGAATTTGGCTGGGGCAGAAACTAGCTGGCAAAAATTGCAACGCTTAATGGCGAGTTGGATGGCAAGTTCAAACGGAAAAACAACTGATTCAGTACCAGCTCAGACTTATCATCAGCAATTTTTTACTGCCCTGAACAAGGATTTGGATACTCCCACAGCTTTGGCTATTTTATGGCAAGTGACTAAAGATAATGCTTTATCTGAAGCGGAAAAATATGCCTTATTATTAGAGTTTGATCAAGTCTTTGGCTTGGGCTTAGATCAAATCAAGTTTCTCCAGCAAGAAACTGCAGTTGATGCTTTGCCATCAGCAGTGCAACAACTGTTACAAGCTCGACAGCAGGCTAGAGAGAGTCACAATTTTGCTCAAGCTGATCAACTCAGAGACGAGTTAGCCAGCTTAGGCTATCAAGTCAATGATACTCCAACAGGTCAAAAATTAACTCAACTTTAAGACTATTGACTAAGTAGATTAGCTTCCCTCATAGAAAAGTAATTGTCTTTAGTGACAATGATGTGATCGACTAACTCCACTCCTACTAGATTTAAACCTTGAGCAACCTGTTTGGTAACGGTTAAATCTGATTGACTAGGACGCGGATTGCCCGAAGGATGATTGTGAACTAAAATAATGCCGGCTGCTGGGAGAGTAAAGGCTGGTTTGAGTAACTCTCGAAACTCTAAAAAATTTTGATTTAAAGAACCAATGGCAACTGTTTTTTTCTTGAGTAAGCGCTGACTGCCGTCAACATAAAAAGCTAAGCAAATTTCTTGTTGTTTATCTTTAATTGAGAAACTTTGGGCAAAGACTTTACTGGGCTGGTTGAGAGACACCAACTGTAACTGTTTTTGACAACGCTCTGCTAATTCAAAACAAGCAATCAGAGTACTAGCTTTTGCTGGTCCAATGCCATCAATCAGACATAATTTTTGAAAAGATGACTCTGCCAACTCTTTTAAACCCTGAGCTATTAATAGTTGTGCTAATGACAGGGCTGAAGTTTGCTGAGTGCCGGTATTTAACAAAATCGCAATCAGTTCCTGATTGCTGAGATTTTTAACTCCCACAATCTGTAATTTTTCTCTGGGATTAGCAATTTTAGGTAAATTTTTGATTGACAGTTTTGCACGATGACTCATGATGTGTGACCAAACTGACCATTAACTAGCTCATGATTGGTTAGTCAAACTATAACAAACAAGACTGACATTAAGCTAACAAAAGAGCACTGGTTTGAGAAAGAAGGAACTTAAACTTTTTTAAGATTGGCCATTAACTGGGCATAAAATCTTAAATTATGCATTGAGGCTAATCTCCAAGCAGTGGAGTCTTTAATTTTAAATAAATGATGCAGATAAGCGCGACTATAATTTTGACAAGTGGGGCAGTGGCACTGATCACTCACAGGTGATTGATCAGTGGCCAATGAGCCTTTACCTAGATATAAATAACTATACCAATTTTTATCTTTGCTAAAATCTATTTCCTCTGGAGGCTGATTAAACACATATAATCGTTGATGACGAGCATCTCGAGTTGGCAAAACACAATCAAACAAATCATACCCCATAGGATAAAGTTGGGCGATATTTTGCGGTGAGCCAATGCCTAGGGCAAATCTGGGATTTTCATCTGGAGTATAAGAACTATTACGCTCTGCCATTTCATAATCAAACTTATTTTTATCATCAAAAGGCCAGCCACCTAAACCATAAATATCAAACTTAATTTTTACTAGTTCTTGAGCACATTTATTACGCAATTTCCAGTTTCTATGACCTTGTATCGGTGCAAGTAATAACGGTCTATTTTGCTCGGTAAAGTTATTTTCTTTGACTAAGCGTAAGAATTCTGCCTTACTTCTTTCTGCCCAATGGATAGTGCGGGCCACACTTTCTTCAACTCTTTTTTGGTTTGCATTCGGTGGAGTAAAGTCATCTAAACAAATCATGATGTCGCTACCTAAGGCAAACTGAACTCGAATTGATTCCTCTGGTGAAAACACTAGTTTAGTGTGTTTCTTCTTACCAGTGTAGGACACTATGCCTTCATCAGTAATCTTGCCAAAGTCTGGATTTTTGTTGATCAATGAAAATAACTGAAAACCACCTGAATCAGATGCTACCGTGCCTGACCAATTCATGAATTTTTTAATACCGCCTGCTGTTTTAATCAACTCCAAACCTGGTCTGTGATACAGATGATAGGTATTGACCATCAAGCCTTTAATACCAACGCTCTCGACATCTAAACTGGATAAACTCTTCACCAAACCATAAGTAGCATCAGGAAAATACATAGGGAACTGAGTGCGATCGAGCATATTCAATTAATTTATTTTAGGTGGAGTTATTTTAGTCATCTTGAGTGCATTCGTAAATGGCCACGTCACTAAATAGTTCAAACCCAGAGCCATCAATAATAGTCAATCTCTGACAATATTTTTCAAAAATATCTTGATCAAAATAACCTTCATAGCCTTGATCAAGGTTGGCATTTTGAGCAACATTAGCCACTCTGGTTAATAAGTAAACTCCTTGCTCTGCTGCTTGAGTGGAAAGCTCTTTTTTATTAAGTGCGCCAGAACCAAAAAGTTGGGTATTAGTATCAGCTTGATCTTGAAAAAGCGCATGATTGGTTTTCAAGGCGATTAAAGGCACAAATTCATGAGAACCATACAAAGGTTTGTCTGGCAACTGTTGAATGTAATGACTGACTTCATCGATTTGAGAGAAGACGTTTTGGGGCTGAATGGCTTGATGATAAATTTTAATACCAATCAGCTGACTTAAGAAAATTGAAAAAATAATAATGGTTGATAGCTGTTGCTTGTTAGCTACCACCCAGGGTGTGGCAGTAGTGGCAAGATAGTTAAACAGTTCAGCCAAACTCAGCACGATCCAAAAAGCTAAAACTCCCAGATATAAATAATACAAATCATTAAAAATTAAATAAAAAACCAGCCAACAGATAAGTGGCAAAAAAGTTTTATATTTTTTAATCATGAAAAAACTGAGCGTAGTTAAAACTAATAAAATAAAATCATGAATGATGAAAAAAGTAAAAATATTAGTTTTGCTAATCCCTTCCGGTCGATTAAATTGGTGAATGATAATCTGATTAATTACGGATTCAGGAGCAATGATTAAAAAGGGGAGCATCACTATTACCCCAGTTAGAATATAGCTGGAGATTGTTTGTTTCAATTGCTGAGTGTGTTTACTGAGAGATAAATAAATTAGCCAACCTAAAAATCCAGGAATAACATATAACTTAATTAAAGTGGCTAATGCCCAAAACAAGCCTGATAGATAAGGTTTTTTTCTTAGGTAATAAGCTAAGGCAATAAAAAAAATAACAAAATGGAGGCCAGTGACATAATCAGAAGTGGCTAAAATTAAAAAAGTAAATAAATACATAGCAGGGAAAACTTTAGCTAACCGGGGTAGCTTTTTTTTCACCTCTAAATAAATTAGGATAGCGGTCGCACTTTCCAGAACAATAGGCACTGCCTGGAATAATAAAATATTAGAGCCAAACAGAGCCTTAAGCCCAGAGAGTAAAATCACCAATAAAGGCGGATCGGCCAATAAATAATCGCGATAGGGAAGTAGGCCATGAAGAAATTGATTCGCCATGTAAAAATAGGCATTGCTATCTCCGAATCTGTAACTAAAACCTAGGGATTTTATCCAATAAAATAAACCTAAAGTGAACAAAATTACGAATAAATCAATAATAGTGGGTTGATTAAGTTTAAATTTCATGAGTGAGTATTGCTCTTTATACTATAATGGTGAAAACTAGCGCAAAAATTCCTGTTATAATTCTGATTCTACTAATTATAAAGATAACTATATGAAAAAGACTAACATGATTATTATTGTACTAGCAGTCATAGCTGTAATTCTAGGACTGTTAGCCTTTCAAAATAGAAAAACCAATATCTTGCAACAATCAGCAGAAACTCAAGAGAGTATCACTCAGGAAGAAGGAGTAGTTAGTGGAGAAACAATAGTAAGTTCAGCCAGCGAGAGTGCCACTCCACAACCAACCTTAACAACAACCGCCACCTCAGAACCAAAATATGTTTTCTTTTATGGTGATACCTGTCCTTATTGCCATGACGTGATTGTCTGGCTAGAAGAAAATGACATTGAGTCACAGCTAAATATAGTCAGAAAAGAGGTTTACAACAATAAGAGTAATAGTCAGCAACTAGCCTTGGCAGCCCAGGCTTGTGTTGATAATTCTGCTAGCGGTGGTGTGCCTTTTTTGTTTACGCCTGACAAAGAATGTATAGTCGGTTCCACCCCAATAATTGAGTACTTAACAGAGAAGTTAGGACTTTAATTTTGGGTGGTGTAGGCGGGCTTATGAATAGAGTTGAGATTGACTCGGTTGCTGTCACAGCTTTTGAAGGCAAAAAACTTGAGAGAGGAAATACGGATAAATTGTAAATTATTTAAGTCTGAGTCCTTGGGTTAAAAATT
>CAZTBN010000014.1:0-17714 GCA_964611955.1 uncultured Pseudomonadales bacterium
GCTCTCTTCACTTGTTTGAGTTGTGGCTTTTTTTTCTAATTCATCTCGGTAATTTTCTAGGGCTAACTCTACATAAGCCATAAATGCCAGATGTGCACCAATATCATGATCAAGATGATCAAAAGTTGCTATTTTTGGCAGAGGTTTTCTTTCAGATTGAGCTTCTGGCGTGGATTCATTAGTTTTTTGAGTAACTACATCTGTTTCGATCATATTTATTTTTTTAAAATTAAATATCTGTAATTTTTAGTCATAAATTTATTATAGTATAGATAGGGTTCGTTGGGATAGAAAAATAATATATAAATGTGAGATAATAAATCAATAATTTAAGTTATGTCAATTTCAGAAACTTCATCAATAGCGCCGAATCCAGAACATGCTCGACAAGAACGTAAAAACAATTTTTTAACTGTTTTAGGCGAATTTTTAACTTTACTACATCAAGAGTATGGAGCTGATTTTCCTTTGTGGCTATACTCAAGTGCCGCCATCATGCTTTTAGATCAAGAAGAAAAAATCACTTCAGCCATACCTAAAGACGTAGACATAAAAACTACTTCCGAAGGAGTTGCTAAGTTATGGCAGTTTTTAAAAAAATATGAAGACATCTTGCAACCAAAATTGTTACTGGAAAACTCAGCCCAAGATTTTGAAGAAAAAGCTTTAACCACCTTTGATCAAGATGTGGAGAAAAACTCAAAGAAAATAGCTGAGGTATCAGCAACAGTGGCTGACTTTTTTTTACACCTGAGAGTTAAAATAGTTTATCAAGATAAGCCTTTAGAATTAGATATTTGGTCTGGAGTTGGTGATGGCCAGATTGCTCTTACCCGTCAAGATCAAGATAAAACCTTAATACCTGGAATTAATATTCAAGATAATTCCCTGACTGTATCTTTTGATTATGTTCAAGAAAAACAGACTCATCAGCAAGTAGTGAAAATTTTGGACCCAGAAGCTTTATTAGCTGTTTATCATTACGTAGCAAAATTAGGAAAAAAATATTCTGTCGATAAATCCACTCATCAAGAAAATATTAGGCGCCAAGAAACAATGGGCCATATCCAAAGATTAAAAAGCATTTCTCAATAATTTAGGCCATTGTGTTGTTAGGTTAAACTATGTGGCTAGTCTTAACATCTTAATTTTTTTCAACCAAAATTTGATAAAATAGCTATTAATTATTATTATTAGTCATGGTTGCCAAGCTATGTTAAAAAAAATTTTTTCACCGCCAAAATCTGCTACTCTTCCCATTTCAACTATTAGCTCAAGCCTTATTCTGATTATTTTTTTCTCTCTTTCAATTTTTTTACCAACCGTTATTCATCAGCAAGCTATTACTGGTTCAATTGTTAATGCTTTACTGTTTTTGACCACAGCTATTTTTGGTACATCTTCAGCAATGCTGTTGGGTTTAATTCCTAGTACCGTTGCTTTGAGTAGCGGTCTTTTGCCTTTAGTCTTGGCTCCAATTGTGCCTTTTATTATTTTATCTAATACTTTATTAGTTTTGGTTTTTAGCAAATTGTCTCAACATGGGTTTGGTCTAGCTGTTATCCTCGCTTCTTTAGTCAAATTTATTTTTCTGTTTATCACTAGCCAATATTTGTTAGTGCGTTTATTACCTAATCAGTTTTTAAGTACTGCTAGCCAAATGTTTAGCTGGCCTCAATTAATTACTGCTCTAGCAGGTGGAGTGATGGCCCAAATTTTTTTTAAAAATATTTTTTATAAAAATTAATCATAATCAGTAATATGCCAATGATGATCAGAGTTGATCGACAAAAACTTGAAGTTGAAGAAAATGCAACTTTGACAACTGTTTTAGCGAAAAATAACCTCACTGTACCAGATTTGAAGTATCAATTAGCTAACGGTCAAGTTATTCATACTGATTTAGTAGAACTCGTTGCCCAAAAATTAGTTAAGCGAGTCACTGAAATTAAAATTCAAGACCGACTGATGATAAATTTAAATTCTGGTTTGGCACGGCAACATCGGTTTGCTGCTTTGAGATTAATCAAGGCAGATTATCAGCAGTTTGGTAATAAAAATAATCCTAATTTAGCTAGTGATTTCCAAAAACAATTAAACAGTTTTTTAGTTCATGATTTAATGATTGACACAACCAAAAAAGGTTCTGGCTTACATTTAATGGGTCAGGCTGCGGAGCTGGATGCTAATCCTTGTATTGGTTGTAATAAGTGCGTTGAAGCTTGCGCTCGTATGGGTATCAACTATTTAAGCTTATCTGAAGAAGGAACTAAGCACGCTACCTCAAGTCAAGATCCTCGAATTGATTGTATTTATTGTGGACAATGCACTGCTAATTGTCCAGTTAAAGCCGTGCGTGAACAGTCGCAAGTGACTGAAATTGAGCAAATTTTAGCTGATAAAGACTTAATTACAATTGTACAGATGGCTCCTTCGGTGCGTGTTAGCATTGGTGAGGAGTTTGGTGCAGAGATTGGCACTAATTTAGAAAAACAACTGTTTACTGCTTTTCGAACACTAGGATTTCAACATATTTTTGATGTCAATATGGGCGCTGATATTACTACTATGGTTGAAGCTGAAGAGTTGTTAGAGCGATTAAAGAATAAAGGAACTCTGCCTATGTTTTCTTCGTGCTGTCCTGCTTGGGTTAAGTTTGTCGAGTTTTATTATCCAGAGATGATTCCTCATCTCACCGAGGCACGCTCGCCACAAATCCATGCTGGTATTGCTTACAAAACATGGTGGGCAGAAAAAAATCAAGTGGATCCTAAAAAAATTAGAGTGATTTCAGTTATGCCTTGCACTTCTAAACAATATGAAGCACACCTAGAAGAGTTAAAGATTGATGGTTGGCAACCAGTTGACTGTACTTTAACCACACGAGAAATCGCTTATTTGATCAAGAAAAATAAGATTGATTTGTTGCAATTACCAGATGGAGAGCTTGATGAGATTGGCGAATATAGTGGTGCTGCTGCAATTTATGGAGCATCTGGCGGGGTGACAGAATCAGCATTACGCACTGTTAGTTATATGTTGGAAAGTAAAGATGTTTCAGAGCGATTAGAGTTTAAACAAGTGAGGGGTATGGCCGGTATTAAGGAAGCAAAAATAGTGATTACTGGTCGAGTTTTAAAAGTGGCTGTTGCTACTCTGGCAGTGAATATGCATAAGTTAATTAAAAAAGTTAAAGAAGATCCTCTAGCCTATGATTATATTGAGTTTATGGCTTGCCCCGGTGGTTGTATCGGCGGCGGCGGCCAACCTTTACCTGCTAATGATGAAAAAACTGCTAAGAGAATTGAGGGATTGTATGATATTGATAGCAAAAAGAAATTACATTTTGCTCACCACAATCAAGTGGTAGCTCAATTTTTAGATTATGTAAAACAGCAATCACCAACCCGACAGCAACAGTTGCTTTATAGAAAGTTTGAGCCTAAGAAAAAAGGTGAATAATTTTTTTATTGGTTATTCTGCGCTAACCACTGTGCTCTTTTTTGATCCCAGAATTTTCCTCGTCTGCATAACACTTTATTAGCTAATGCTGGCTCTGCCATTAACTGTTCCACAGCCATCTCTAAAAAAAGTTCATTTTGTGAGCCTTTGACCAAAAGCATGTCATTTTTTTTCATCATAGGGCGTAAATACTCCCCTGCTTCTTGAGCGGTGTTAAACCAGGCAGTTTTAAGTTTAGTTCGAGACTTTTTTAATAAAGGCAACACAAACTGTTTCATCTGTGGTCCTACTAAAACAACGACATCGCAGCAGTTCTCTATCACTGGGACAAGTTTTTCATGTTCCAGCTGAGTTTCATAACCCAACTCTCTCATATCGCCTAATAGTGCTAGTTTTCTACCAGGACTGGCTTGCTTTAATAAGTGCAGCATATCAGTTAATGGAGCTCTGGAGGAGTTGTAAGAACTATCAATAATATAGGAATGGTTAATGCCTGCTAATAAACTTGATCTACTCTCTGGAGGAATAAAATTTGTTTCCAGTGAAGTTATGATTTTGTGAATCGGTAATTTTAACTCTAAACAACAGGCAATGGCGGCAGCCAAACTATAGCCTACATGTTCGGGCAAGAGAAAATTAGGAAAATTAATAGTCAGTTCTTGATTTAGATATGCAAAACTAAAACTAGTGCCATCCAGAGATGGTTTAAAATTTTTGAGTTTAATCTTAGCCAGAGCTGATTTACCAAAAGTTAAAACTTGTGCCTGAGTAGAAGCTTGAAACTGTAAGACGTTTTGATCATCAGCGTTTAAAATTGCTAAACCGTCCTTGGGTAAAGCAGTAATCAGTTTTCCTTTTTCATGAGCGATGAGTTTAGCTAACTGTTGTGTTCTTTGCTCTGGATCAGAAATATCAGTCAAATTGTCAAAATTATAACTATGAAGTGGTTGAGCGTTTAAGAAAATACCAATTTTAGGTTTAAAAATACTTAATAAATAAGACATATTTTTGGGAGAATCAGGGCTATCAATGGCCATTTCAGCAATATAGATCTGATGATTGGGCCAATAGGTGAAAAGTTGTATCGGAGCGCGTACAACCATCAGCAACCAATCCTGCCAAGAAAAATTATCAAGCTTTAAACCTAAAATATTGAGAGGTAAACCAGTTTCGCTATTAGCTTTGTAGCTCACCTTAATCTTAAAATTATTTTTAAGTGCAGCTGCCAGCGCATTACGGGTGCTAGTTTTACCTGCACTGCCAGTAATACCAATAATTATGGGTTTATTTTTTAATAGTTGGAGCTTAGCTAAGACTTTAAAATAAGTAAGAATCAATAAAATTAGAGTTTTTTTCATAATGATTAATACAAGCTTGTTAAACAATAATATATAAAAATATAACCTGACTTTGCTAAAATTGCTATTAGTTGATAAAAATAATAAAACTTTAAGTAATGCTGTCTCGCTAGGCTTGATGAATATAATAATACCTAGATCAAACTAAACAATAAGTTTATTTACTCAATTTAAACGAAAAAGCTTGATTTATAAGTGAAGTTTGTTATTTTTCAAGATTTGGTGTACACTAAGTGTGTAATAGTTATATAAATAAAGATAGAGATTTTACTATTTGTAATATGTTTTTTTTGATCTCTAGTCTGGAATATTTATAAAATCTTGATATAATTTGTTTTTTGTTAAAAATATAAAATATTTTTACATCACTCAAGCACTTATTGTTATTAATTATTTATTATCAATATGTCTCAAACAGACAAGACAAAATTTCAATATAAATTTCCTAAAAAGCTTACTAAAATTGTAGCTACCATCGGTCCTGCAACTGAAACTAAAGAAATCCTGAGAGAAATGATTTTAGCTGGTATGAATGTGGCTCGTTTTAATAGTAAGCATGGTACTCCAGAATGGCATCATGAACGCATTGTCCGTGTTAAAGAAGTCGCTCGTGAATTAAATGCTCCCATCGGGGTTTTATTAGATTTACAAGGACCTGAAGTAAGAGTGACTTTGCCTAAACAAGCTCAAGAAAAAGGTTATTGTTTAGAAAAAGATGAAACCATTTTTTTCACTACTCAAGAAAATCCTGTGATTAAATCTGAGGTTTATGCTTTTGCTCCTGTAGAAATTGTTGAGTTAGTTAAACCTGGTCAAATTATTTTAATTGATGATGGTTTATGTGAATTGAAAGTCAAAAAACTTGGAGAGGGATATTTTGAGGCAGAAGCAGTGACACAGAGCATAGTCAAAAATCGCAAAACCATGAGCTTTCCAGAGTTAGTGACAGATATGCCAGTTTTGATCGAAAACGATTATGTCCAGCTTGATGGTATTCATAATAATGAAGTTGATTATGTGGCTTTGTCTTTTGTGAGAAATAAAAAAGATATTTTAACCTTAAGACAAGAGCTAGATAAAAGAAACTTAACTGCTAAAATCGTGGCTAAAATTGAAAATCAAGAAGCCATGAACAATCTTAATGAGATTATTCAAGTGTCAGATGTGGTGATGATTGCTAGAGGTGATTTGGCTATCGAGGTTCCTTATGAAAAGTTAGTTAAATATCAACGCACTATTATTAAAAAATGTCGCGAACAAGCTAAGCCTGTGATTACAGCCACTCATATGTTGGAAACTATGACCACTAATCCTTTTCCAACTAGAGCAGAAATTAGCGATGTTGCCCATGCAGTTTATGATCTGACTGATGCAGTCATGCTTTCAGGAGAAACCACTATTGGTAAATATCCAGTCAAAACAGTCACAGTGCAGGCAAAAATAGTGGCTTATAATGAACAGTTTATTGAACCTGATTATATGGAATGTGTCACTGATAATTGTGCTTCTAATATTACTAATGCAGTTTCTAGAATTACTACTAAAGGTTTATTTGATGTTGATTTTGTGGTCTGTTTAACAGAAAGTGGTAGAACTGCTACTTTGATTTCGAGAAATAGACCCAAAATGCCAGTGCACGTCATTACTAGAACTCAAGAAGTGGCAGATAGATTGTCTGTTATTTTTGGTTTAATTCCTCATGTGGTAGATTGGCCAGAAGGTGAAGAGATGATGAATGCTGACCAAATTATGAAAAAATTACTCAAATATCATTGGTTTAAGTCAGGCAAAAAAGCTTTGCTGATTCATGGCTCAGCTTGGGGAAAATCAGGTCATACTAATACTATGTCGATTGTCACTATTAAATAACATAAGCGCAGCTTCTATTACGAAGCTCAGTTTATGTTAGAATGAAAATAATTAATAATTAGATTCATTAATATGGAACAGAGCAAAAATCAATCAAAAAATAATGGTACTTTAGGTGTGTTATCGTTTTTAGGAGGATTAGCCGCAGGTGCTGCCGCTGTTTTTTTCTCTAAGAAAGAAAATAGAGATAAGGTTAAAGAAGCGACAGGAGATATGGTTGAAAAGGCTAAAACAGTTGCTGATGATGCGACTCAAAAAGTCAATCAGTTTCAAAGAGATGTTAGAAAAGAATCAGCAGCGGTTAAAACTAAAGTTGGGGCAAAGGTTTCTGAAGTTAAAAAAGTAATTGGCAAAACTCGATCTTAGTTTTTATTAAATTTTGAGTTATTGATAGTAATAGCCCCTCTTTTAAGAGGGGCTATTTTATGATTTTATTATTAATTTAGTCACATGAGACTAAATTGCAGATTTAACTTGTTCACACCACTGATCAATTTTTTGTTGATTAGCATCTTCATCAGGAAAACCATCAATTTTCATAGTTTCAACTAATAATTCTCCGCCCAGTTTAGTAAAGATTTCTTCTAGAGTGTGAGCAGCGGCGCAAAATTCAGGATAATTGGTGTCGCCTAAGCCAAATAAGGCTAGTTTTTTGCCTGAAAGATCAATCTTTAAATCTTTAGCAAACTCTCTGAAATCAGTTTGTAATAAACCATCATCCCAAGTTGATGAACCTAAAATCAGCACGTCTGCCTGAGTTAGATCTTCTGGTTTAGTATCGGTTACGTCTTGTAGCTTGGGTTTATACTGCTCCAGACTATCCCCTATTTGTTCAGCTACCATTTCTGTATTACCGGTGGTAGAACCGTACACAATAAGTATTTTTGCCATATTTGTTCCTTTTTGGACTGTTTTTGTTATTGGTCCACTGATTAATAATTTTTATTCCTCTTTATGACAGGTCTAGTATACAAATTTTTTTATAGTTTGTAGAGAGCAGTTTTTGCTTGCGTTCTGACAATCAAAAAATTATCACGGTTGTTTAATATTGATCATTTTTGATATTTATTGTCATATTGCATCTTTGGGTATTTTTCGTTTTACTAATACCATGCACCAAATAATACACGAAACAATTACAGTAGCTGGTATTTTTCAGCAAGCAAGTTTTAAACCAGTGTGGTTTATATGGAAGCAACGTCGTTTAAAAATTAATGACATCACTTTAATTTCTGATATCAAAGAGGGTTCAGTTAAAAAAACAGTCTATTCAGTGCAAGCTCAAGATAATATTTATCGTTTAGATTATTATTTTTTAACTCAAGATTGGTTTTTAGAATCAATCTGGATTGATGATTAATTAATGGGATTGCTTAATCAAACACACTATGATGCTTTTAGTAGATATTAACTCTTACTTTGCCACTATCTTGCAACAAGAAAATCCTAAATTAAGAGGTAAACCAGTGGTGATTGTGAAAGATTTAGGCAGAACTTGCGTTATTGCTGCTTCTAAGGAAGCTAAAAAATTAGGCATTCAAACTGGTAGTAATGTGGTGCAGGCACGTCAGCTTATTCCTAATTTAATTGAAGTTAAGGCAGAGTTTGATTTATATCTCAGCGCTACTAAAAAATTGAGTAAACTATTTACTAGTTTAGCTCCTAAGGTCAATATTTATTCTCTAGATGAAGCCTTTCTCGATGTCAGTGATTGCCAACAAAATTTATATCCTGATTTAGTCAAGTTTGGTAAACATATTCAAACTTTAATTAAACAAATTTTAGGAGAATGGGTCACTGCTAATGTGGGTATTGGACCCAATCGTTTGCTAGCTAAAATGGCTGCTGAAATTGCGCCCAAAGCCACTGTTTTTGAAATTAATGCTAATAACCAAGATGCGATACTAGCGACAGTTGAGTTTGAAGATGTTTGTGGTATTGGTCTGCGTTTAGCCAGTAAATTAGCGCGTATGGGAGTGTATCATCCTTATCAGATTAGATTTTATGCTCTTGAAGATTTAGAACCTTTATTTGGACCCTTTTGGTCTAGGGAATTACTTAAAATTGCTTATGGAGAAGAGCCGCACCATTTACAGCTGTTGGATAATACTCAGTTTATTCAACAAAGCATGAAATCGGTCAGCCGTTCTATCACGCTGTGGCAAATTATTGATGATGTGAATGAGATTAAACGAATTTTGTATAACCTGGCGCAAGAAGTAGTTTATAAGATTAGAAAAATGCAGATGGCTGGCAGACAGATTAGTTTTAGCTTGTATGGTTCTAACCATGAGTCTTGGCGCTGCCACCAAACATTTAAATGCTTTATCCATCATAGCAAGGACATCTTTTTATTTATTGATACTCAATTAAGCACTCAGTGGCAGCGCCAATTTTCTATTATTAAATTACAAGTCTCTTTGGGATTATTAAAAACTAATCAAGAAATTACTACTTCCTTGTTACCTAGTTGGCAAAAGCAAGAAGCTTTGGAAACAGCGATTGATAGTATTACCGATCAATATGGTTTATTTACTGTTCGCTCTGGTTTAATGCTTGATCAGAAGCAACTCATTAAACCAGAAGTGACTGGATTTTTAGGTGATAAAAATTATCAGTTTAATTTTCGCTGATAGTCACGGAATTGATGGTAATATTCTGCGTTGGTTTATCATTACTACCTGTTGGGGTAGTATCAATCTTCATGATTACATCCATACCCTCAATCACTTGGCCAAAATGAGTGTGTACTCCATCAAGCCAAGGGGTGGCAGCAGCCGTGACAATAAAAAATTGGCTACCATTAGTATCTGGTCCAGAATTAGCCATGGCTAAGGAGCCTTGGACTAAAGGTGCAGAATTTTGTTCATCCTCAAATTTATAGCCAGGACCACCTGTACCATTACCTAAAGGACAACCTCCCTGAATCATAAAATCTTTAATCACACGATGAAAAATCAAACCATCATAAAATTTATTTTGCGCTAAATAAACAAAGTTATTAACTGTGACTGGAGTTTCTTGGGCAAATAATTTAATTTTTACTACTCCTTCGCTGGTATTCATGGTGGCAATATACTCTTTATTAGGATCGATAGTCATTTCCGGACGAGTCAGGTTAGTTTTGTTCATAGGTGGTTGTGTCTCTGTTTGATTAATATTTTGATCGGTATTGGTATTAGATTTAATAACGGCAGTAGTTGGAGAAGTTGAATCTTTCTCAACTAACTGTTGGGATGTCAAATCAAGATCAGCAGTAGTATTTTTATCTTGCTTAAAAAAGAATAATCCCAAAATAGCAATAGCAATCATAATGATAATTATGATTGCATAGATCAAGGTTGATGAATTGTCAGACTCATCATTATTATTTAGCATATATGACATCTTAATTAGAGTTTTATTAACTGTAAAGTCTAATTTTACTTAGTTAGTAGTTAAAGTGTAGTTGAATAGCTTGGTACTTTGTCATTATAATGAAAACCTTACTTAGTTTTTATTTTAAAAATTTTAAGTTAATGGAAAACATTTTATGGAAGAACAAGCAGTTTCTTATTTACAACACTTAGCCCAGACCATTCCTCTACCAGTTTTTGCTTTTTTTACCTCTATCCTTGAAGAAATCATTGCTGTTATCCCCTCGCCTTTCGTGCCTATTACAGTGGGTACTTTAACTTATGAACAAGGATTAGGTATTTCTTTTATTTTATTTGTGGCTTTAGTAGCCAGTACGGGCAAGACCTTGGCTACGTTATTAACTTATTGGATAGCTAATAAGTTTGGAGAGTTCATCACTACTAGTAAACTGGGTAAGATAATTGGAGTTGATAAAGAAGAAGTGGAAAAATATGGTAAATATTTAGATGGATCTCGTAAAGATACTTATATTTTACTGTTATTGCGTGCTTTACCTTTTATTCCTACGCTGCCAGTGTCTTTATTAGCTGGTTTAATTAAAGTCAATCTTTTTACTTATGTTTGGACCACTTTTGTAGGAATTTATTTTAGATTTTTATTTTTCTCTATCTTGGCTTATGAAGGAGTGAGAAAGTATAGCGGTTTATTAGAAATCGTTGATACCACTGACTCTTTAATTAAGGTTTCGATAATTTTAACCTTTGTTGGTTGGTTATTTTTATTTTTACGCAAAAAATGGGATAAAATTATTAATTTTATCTTAAGAAAAAAAACCACTAACTAGGTTATTCCGGCGACAAAAGAACAGAGTAAGTTCCAGTCCTCATGGCTAAGGAGTGTCATTTCTGAAAAATGAACTAGCGCGCCTTCATTAAAGTTTCTAGTTGATCAATATCTTTTCTAATCGATTCTAGACCAAGCTTAAAGAATGCAGGGTTAGTGATATCAATGCCAATTTTTTGCAAAAGATTACTGGGCGTATCTTTGCCTCCAGCTGATAAAAATGTTTTTACTTGTTGAATCGTAGCTGGCTTGTTTTTAACTTTGGCCACTAAGGCTTTACTAATGAGTTGACCAAAAGCATAGGTATAGGTATAAAAGAACAGTCTAATATGAGGCCACAAAATGAAAAATAATCCATCTTGATCAGTTAGTTTAAAGCTAGGTCCCAAATAACTTTGCATGTGCTTATTAAGTAGTGCTCCAATCTGTTGCGTTTCTAGATAGCCCTCAGTTTTAATTAGGGTGTGGAGTTCTAGTTCAAAATTAAATAAAGCAATCTGGCGAAAGATGGTATTAACATCATCCTGAATGCGATTATGCAAGACAACAATTTTATCAGCAGCAGAAAAATCTTTAATTAACTCTTCAAAAACAAACTGTTCAAAAAAAGTACTGGCAGTTTCAGCAGTACTAGTAGAATAATCTTCATAAATCACAGGTTGAGTTTTACTTAGCTCACTATGAATGGCGTGACCCATTTCGTGAGCTAGAGTGGCAACAGAATTAAAATCATTGGTATGGTTGAGCAACACATAAGTAGGATTATGAGTAGAGTTAGAGCAAAATGCTCCACTCACTTTTCCTTTTTTAGGAAAAACATCTAGCTGTCCTTGAGTTACCATTGCCTCTAGAATAGAACTAAATTTTGGATCTAGTTTTTGAAATGTTTTAGATACTATTTGATAGGCTTGGGTAAAATTATAAGTACGTTTGATGCTATTAATTTGAGCTGATCGATCAGCATAAGTTAAAAATTTTTCTTTTAGTAATTTAGTTTTGAGTTGATGAAAACGATGAGCAATATCAAAGTTTTCGGTGATAGTATCTGCTAACAATTTAATAGTTTCAGGATTATTTTCAGCCAGATGAACTGTCTCTTCATAAGGAAATTGATAGCCTCTTAACTCATCTTCTGTTTTTTTATAGGAAACAATGGCGTTTAATTCTGCCTCAGCAAAATCTTTCACTGTAGCAACAGTACTTAACAGTTGGCGATGTAGTTGTCTGCGTTGTTTGACCGGTAATTCTGAAATAAGTTGACTAGCTTCAGCTAGTGTCAAAGTTTGATCTTCAAACTTAACCGTGAGTTGATTCAAACTCTTCTCTACTCCCTTAACCCACATTTGATGACTGGTTTGATAAGTCAGATTGAGCAGTTTCTCTTGTTCTTCTTGGAGATCGTATTTGGCCAATAAAAAACGACGTTGTAATAAATAGTGATATTTTTTTAAAGTATCGGTATGCAGAAATTTTTCCTGCAGGGCTTTATCTATTTTGCCTAGTTTAATGGGAAAAAATGTGAGTTGGTTGTGGGCTTTAACTAATTGATTAGTAATTTTATTAAGTTGAGCATGATTTTCGGTTTTACTAGAATCTAGAGCAATCAAATAATGGAAGTACATTAGCGGTCGCGAGCCATTCAAATCATCAAGTAACTGTTCGTACTCTGTGAGGGCGATTAAGAGCTGGTTAGGGTCTGATAAATAATCTGTTCGATCTTTATATTTTTCTGCGAAAGCTCTGCGTTTTTCCCGATGGTCTTTTAGGTCTTGAGCTATCTGTGGATCTTGTGAATCTTGATAAAGTAATTTCAAATTCCAGTCTGTAGGAAAGCTAGGTTGAGTTTGGTTTTGGTTCGTTGTCATAAGTTTATTCTAAGCGCAAATTAAGAAAGAGTCGATGATACAATATTATGATAAAACCTATGACAATTACAGAGTATTTTTCCAGCACTAGCGCTATCATCAAACCAGCTTTAGAGAGTTTGATAGTTAAGCAACCACAACCAACTTTAGCATTTGATTATAATTTAAAAAGTTTTTTACTGAAGTTTTTAACTGCAGGTAAATTTTATCGAGGTGGTTTGGTTTTTTTAGGTTATGACTTGTTTGCTCAAAAGAAAAGTTATGAACTCACTAAAGACCATCCAGATTTGAAAACTTTACTCCAAGTAGCTGTGGCAGTGGAACTGACGCATTCTGCTTTTTTGGTACATGATGATGTGATGGATCAAGATGAGTTAAGGCGTGGTCAAAAAAGTTTTCATTGTTTGATGCGAGATTATGCCCAGCAACAAAAAATGATTCAAGCAGAACAGTTTGGCATTTCGTTAGCGATTTGTTTAGGTGATTTATTACTTTTTTGGGCGACAGAACAGCTAGCTTTAACCAGTTTAGATTATAAAAAGACTCAGCAGTTAACTCAATTTTATTGTCAGGAGATGAGTTTAACTGTGTGGGGGCAAATCGAAGATGTGTATTTAGCAAACCTAGATTTAGACACGTCTTTAGACTCTATTTTAAATGTTTATACCTTAAAAACAGCTCATTACACTTTAATTAACCCTTTATTGCTAGGAGCAATGATTACTGGCGTTAATCACCACCAACTAGAGGATTTAAAAAAACTAGCTTTGAGCTTAGGTATTATTTTTCAAATTAAAGATGACGAGCTGAATTTATTGGGACAGGCTGAAAAAATTGGCAAGCCTGCCGGCTCTGATATTAAAGAAAATAAAAAAACTCTTTACCGACAGCTATTATTAGATAGCGCCTCCCCCACTGATATGATTTACTTATTAAAGTTATTTAATAGCAGAACTCAGTTAACTGAGAAACAGTTTCAACAATTTAAACAGTTATTAAGTAAGTATAAAATTCAGGCAAAAGTGGAAAAATTTTGTCAACACTATGAGGCACAACTTCAATTAAGTATGAATCAATTAAAATTTGATCAGGAGGCTCGAAATTTATTAACTGAATTTATTCAGCTCATGCTTAAGAGATCTCACTAATTGCTTGGGCGATAAATTAATTATTTGATACAATTAAACTATATGAACGAAAAAGTAAAACACGAAATTCAACGGGTAGGTATTTTTGTTGATGTTTCTAACATGTACATGTCTGCCCAAAATTTATATCATACTAATGTTAATTTTGATCAAGTGATGAAGTCCGCTATTGCCGGGCGCAATTTGGTCAGAGCTTTTGCCTATGTGATTGAAACTGAAGGTGGCAAAGAAAAAGATTTTCTCAAAGCTTTATCAGACTTAGGTTATGAGGTCAGAAGCAAACCATTGCAGATTTTTAAAAGTGGAGCTAAAAAAGGAGATTGGGATGTGGGTTTAGCGATTGATGTGGTGCGTTTAATGCCTTTGCTCGACACAGTGGTGGTTGTTTCTGGTGATGGAGATTATGTTGATTTATTAGACTATTTAAGAGGTCATGGCAGACGAACTGAAGTCATGGCTTTTGAGCAAACAGCTAGCCATAAGTTAATTGAAGAAGCTGATGAGTTTACTGATTTAAGTTTGGATAAAAAAAAGTATTTGATTGGCAGATAACTTTTTTCTAACTTGAACGGTTTTTTTACCAATTGCTTGTGCATGTTTCCAGTTGATCTTGATTTTGATAAAATACAGTTTATTGTTTTTAGTCAACAATTGCCCGATCGTCTAATGGCAGGACAAAGGCCTTTGAAGCCTTCAATCTTGGTTCGAATCCAAGTCGGGCATCAATAAATAAGACCACCGTCAGGTGGTCTTATTTATTGAAGTTTGATTATGTGTTGAGAGCCACGTTCGTGCCTTCGAGTGCGGAGCTCCTTTTTTACAATCAGCGCAGCACCCGAATAATACTGGGAATTTTACGAAGTAAAGTGAGCAGTGAATCCGACTGAGCTTATGCGAAGGAGTGTCTGGAGCATGGGCGGAAGACCAAGTCGGGCATATTTAAAAAAAGCTCACTTAAATGCTTAGAACTTTTCATTAATTGATGCATAATATGTTTATACGACACATTTTTTGGCGATAGCATTGATTTGCTAGTAGCGAAAAATAGATGTTGATATAACGATAATTATATTTGATTAGCTTCTGTGAAAATGATTTAATAATTTTATGAAAAAGAAATTTCTCTTTTTGATTCTTATAATTTTAATTGTTTTGGTCACTGTTACTTTTTGCAATAACATTTCACCACAGACTCATAATGACAATAATTCCTTTCAACAAGACTCTATAAATACAAGTCAAGAAGCAATTGATTATCTTATAGAAATATCTTTAGGTACGGAGTTTGGACAAGATCAAAATAAAAATCAACCAACATTGATTAAATGGATAAAACCAGAGGTTGTAATCAAAATACATGGTGATTTTAATCAAGCATTAAGTGATTGCCTAAATCAGATCATTTCTGATTTTAATAATCTCAGTCAAACAACTAAATTAAGTCTCAATGGTGAACGGGGGGACATTGATCTTTACCTTGTACCAAAGGAGCAATTCTCTACAATAGAATCAAACTATGTTGAGGATAATGATGGATTTTTTTGGTTCAATTGGGATAAAAACAATGTCCTAACTAAAGCAACAATACTTATTAACAGCAACGATTCTTCTCGCGATAAAGAAAGATGTCATCTTATTCGAGAAGAATTAACTCAAAGCATGGGTCTAGCTCAAGATTCATACAAATACGAAGATAGTATTTTTTATGCTCCATGGACAACTTCATTAACTTATGCTGATATTGATAAAGAAATTATTCAATTGCTCTATAACTCAGGACTTCAACCCAAAATGACTGAACAAGAAATTAGAGACCATCTTGTGGTTAAGGAATAATTTAAATTTGAGATGAGCTTATTGGTATTAGAGTCATAATTTTCATTCGCGCCGGCGAGTGTCGAGCAAAGCGAGGCATCCGCCTAGTGCATGCGAGCCAACAAAAAATAATAAAAATAGTTGGCAAATCGTAAATCCAACTGTACTTATATTAAGAACTGTTAAAAGCAGGGGCGGAAGATCGGGTGTTGCGAGTTTATTGCGCACTGATGTAAATGAATATAAGATAAATATTTGTTAAGATATATCAGCATGACAAACTCAAAATTAGAAGCAATAAAAAATTTTGTAAAAAAAAAGACAAGCAAGTCTCAAGATCCTCAGCATGGTTGGGATCATCTTGAGCGAGTTGCTAATTACGCCTCAAATATTGTCAAATCACTTAAATTAGAAAATAAACTTGATTTAAATTTGCTTTTAGCGGCCTGTTATTTGCATGATATTAACAATACATTTCATTCTCCGGGAATAGTGAGTTATTTTTTAGAGAGAAAGAGATTGAAATTAGTCTTACCCACAATCCTTTCAGGATTGGACATTGATCAGAACGAGATCAAGATTATTGAAAACGCTATTTATGCCAGTCCTTTTTCTTTTCCTTTTAAAAAGTTGAATAAAGGAAAAGATTTGTATACTAGAATTTTGCAGGATGCAGATACTCTGGACTTTTTTTCTAAAATAAGGGAGATTGGCTTTCGAAAGGCGGCAAAAAATTTTAATTTTTATGCATTTTGGGGACTGTTTGCCAATCGGGCTTTAAAGTATGGTCGCAGTAATTTGAAAAATTATTTAAACTTTCCGCAGTTAGCAGAAGAATTATATGTACAAAAAAATTAAATGGACTGGTAATTCATGTTTCTATATGGAATATGGAGAAAAAAATAGGGATGTTATTTTATTTCTGCACGGTTATTCTGATTCGGCAAAAACATTTGAGCCATTACAAGAATATTTAGAAAAAAAATATCGAGTGATTATTCCTGATTTGCCCATGATCAGAAGGAAAACTGTTAGTTATGACCTTCAAAGCTTGTCCACTTTTGTGAATGAGTTTGTCACCCAGATCGGTCTGACTCGGTTTATTTTATGTGGTTTTTCTTTTGGAGGATTAGTGGCTACTGATTTTGCCTACCGTTATCCCAAAAAGGTGAAAAAATTATTTTTGTTAAATTCTGTACCTCGGTTTTTGGCTCCAGAAATGTTAGATAAACTGATGACAAGATTAGAACCAAAAGAAATACCCCACTTTATTTATCCTCTTTTTGCGTTTCTGAAAACCAGTAAATTGGGTCAAGCAATTTTACCCAAAACTAACAGATTGAGACTAGAAGAATCAATTAAAAATATTCGCCTCAAACCTGTGGCAGTACTAGGCACTTTTTATGAGGTCATGTGGCACAATATTATTGGTGATAGCTGGAGCAAAAGGGTTAAAAAATATAATCAAATGTCTATGCCCAAAATAGTGGTGCTGTTTAAAGATGATGAATTGATTTCTTATCAAAAATACGCTACTAAACTGAAAAGATCTGGAGTGGAAATCATGAGTTTTGAAAAAGGCGGGCATGGTTCTACACCAGAGTATTGGGAAAACTTAAAAATATTATTTTAGTTACCATATGCTGGTTGGTTTATTTTACATAATATAATTAATATTTAATTTATAATGACCGATCAAGATTATTTACAATTAGCTTTAGATCAAGCCAAAGAATCAGTCCAACAAGGTGGTTTTCCTGCTGGAGCAGTTTTAGTCAAGGACAATCACATTATTGCTCAGGGAGTAAGTTTAGGTTTTAAGCTTAATGATCCTACTAGTCACGCAGAAACTGTTACTATTCGTCAGGCATGTCAAAAATTAAAAACCACTGATTTAGCCGAAGCTACTCTTTATGCCTCACTCCAACCTTGTGTAATGTGTTTCTCTGTAGCTAATTGGGCTAATCTTGACAAAATTGTCTATGGTTGCAAAAAAA
>CAZTBN010000015.1:0-8507 GCA_964611955.1 uncultured Pseudomonadales bacterium
GAGCCAACCAGTGGCACGAGCTCAACCGTTTCTAATGAACGCTTAGAGTTTTTAGGAGATGCTGTTTTGGAAGTTGTGGTGACTCGTTATTTATTTGAACAGTTTCCTAAAGAACCAGAAGGAACTCTAACTGCTTTTCGCAGTGCTTTGGTGAGAACAGAAACATTAGCCTCGCTAGCACAAGAATTTGAGTTAGGTGCTAGGCTTTACATGAGTCATGGTGAAGAAGCTTCTGGAGGTAGAACCAACTTAAGTTTATTAGCTAATACTTTTGAAGCAGTGATTGGAGCTTTATATTTAGATCAAGGTTTAGAAGCGGTGGTTAAGTTTGTTCAAGAAAATTTATTAGTCAAGTTACCAGAAATTCAAAGTAAGAAACTTTATAAAGATGCCAAGAGTTTGCTGCAGGAAACAGTCCAGGCTCTGGGTCAACCTACGCCAGAATATGACGTACTCACTGCCCAAGGTATGGATCACGCTAAGACTTTTACTGTGGTCGTGAGGGTTGGTCGTCAAGTTTTTGGTCAAGGGCAAGGCCCTAGCAAACAAGCTGCTCAGCAAGAAGCAGCCAGTCAGGCATTAGCTGTATTTGAGAAAAATAAATAAATAGTGTAAAATCATCACCTATGTTGAAAATCAAACTTTCTAAATTCGGGAAACGCAACCAACCTCATTATCGGGTGGTTCTAAATGAAGCTCAAAATAAAAGAGATGGTTCATATGTGGAAAATATTGGTCACTATGCTCCTTCACAATCACCGAAGTTATTGGAGATAGATATGGTTCGCTATGAGTATTGGATTGGCAAAGGAGCTGTTCCTACTCCCACCGTTGCTTTTTTAGCAGAGATAGTTAAATCAGGTAAAGGTTTTCCTAAAAAGAAAGCTCAGCCAAACAGAAAAGCTAAGTTGAAAGAAAAAGCTGCAGCAAAAGTTGCAGAGCCAACCAGCAAGCCAGAGGTTGCTCAAGAAAAAGTCGCTGATAAAACTGAAGAGAAAGTTGAAGATAAAGTAGAAGTAAAATCAGAAGAAAAATTAGCTCCAGAAGCTGTTAAAGAAACAACTAAGGAAGAAGTTAAAACAGAAACTAAGCCTGAAGTTAAAGAAGACAAAACAGCTCAATAAATTCGGTTAGCTTAAGTTTATAATTAACCTTAATAATTTTTCAGATTATTATGCAACATCTTATTGAATTTCTCCTTACCCATTTAGTTGAACATCCAGCCGAGCTTTCTGTGACAGAAGCAGATTATGATTACAAAAAAGTTTATGTAGTTAAGGCTAATTACGAAGACATGGGATCAATTATTGGACACCGTGGTCAAACTATTAAGGCTGTGCGTCAAATAGCATCCATCTTAGCCAGAGACTTGGGCGAACGCTTTATTATTAAAGTTGAAGAAGTTTAAGTTCTCCTCATTTTAGTTTTTTCTATAATTTTTTTAGTAAACTTGAGTTAAAACTCAAAACCTTTGATACCAAAGAGATCTTCAATATTGGCCCCCTCAAGAGTATCTGGTTTTTTAAATTCAGATGGGGTGAATTTTTGAACTGTATCAAAGACTTTTAACTCAGCTTCACCAATGGAAGGCAACTCCTCTTCAACGCGAGTAGTAATTACTTGAGTATAGTAATAAGTGTTGAGCAACAGTTGAGCCTCGGTGACTTTAGTGTCATCGCGATTGGTTTTAAGTTTAATTGATAACTCGACAATTGAAGTTAAAGGCGAAATTCGTTCCACTAAATCTAAAAATTGATCCACTTCCGGTTCAGAGCCAATGACAGTTAAATCCATGGCAAGAATGCCGTATTTTTTATTATTTTTTTTGGTTGGATTTTGACTAGCTTGAGCTGACGATTCGATGAGCACGTTGGCTGACTCGGAAGCAATTTCTCCTGGATTAATACTTAAAGCAGTAATATTGGTATTGCTCGAGTTCATGGTTTGATAGAGATTAAAGAGCAATTCTGAGATTGGTTTATGGGAAGGTAAAACCTCATCAACCTTGTCTTTTTTCAGAAATTGATCAGAAACTTTAATATTATTCAAATCTTGTATTTTTTTAGTCAGTTCAAGATATTGTTTTCTTTCTGTTTCAAGATTAGATCTCAGCTTCAGGATCGGTGATAGTTGCGGTTTAATCGCAAAAAATATTAATGCTACTGTGGCCCAAATCATGACAATTGCCAACAGCAAATGACGGCGAGTATTTAAAAACAGTTTAAAATTTTGATCAGATTTAACTTTTGTTTTAGGCATAATGATTATTCTTCGTATTCTTTATCAACAGTTACAAGGGCTGAGTCTTCGCTAAAGCTGATAATTAAATCAAAGCGATATTCCCCTTGTAAATTTCTGTTCAAATTGGTTTTTAATAAAGAAGAAAAGTTTTTAGTGACTTCAGGATTGTCAAGTGCAGCAAAGGCATTTTCCAGGGAAAAAACAGTAGGACTAGTGACTGTTAAAGAAAGAATCCCCTCCTCCATGTTGTAATTAAGACCGCTGATACGAATGTCTGGTCCAAAAAGATCAGCAAAGTAACCCATGGCTATTTGCTTGTCTGCCCTTTTATCAAACAGTTCTTTGATAATGATGAGTTTATTAACAAAGAAAATATAGTTTGACTCAACTTGTTTTTCAGTATTAATTTGTTTAGTGGCTTGAGTAATTTGAGTCTTAATGCTCTTAAGCTTGAACTGTAAATAAAAAGTACAACCAAGAGTCACCACAAAACTAAATAAAGAAATACTAAAAAAAATTAAAGCCAGTTTAAAAATTTTACGATCTCTTTGTTGCTGTTTAGAAAGAGATGAGTTTAATTTGGATAAAAAATTGACAGGTTGCATGATAAGTTATTTATCTTGTCTCATCATTAGGCCTACACAAACAATATAAGCTTGTTGATTTTCTTCAGGAATTTTGCCAGAGACGGTAGCAAAAGGTGAAGCTAGTAAAGTTTCAGTACTGGTAAGTTGAGAAAAATAATTTACTATGCCTGGCATTTGTGCTCCGCCACCAGTGAGTACAATTCTAGAAACTGGAGTGTTGGGTTGTTCATTATTGAAAAATCTTAAAGTTTTAACTACTTCTTGTCCAATAGAATCAAGAGTGGGCAAGATAGCATCTTTAATTTTTCCTTGGAGCTGATCGCTCATCAAACCATAAGTTGTTTTATAACTTTCAGCTTGGTCTGGTGTTAAGTTAGCAATGGCTTGTTGAATAGCTCGAGTGAATAAGGCTCCACCTCCCTTTTTATTGGTAGCAAGCTCTAGTTCTGTTTTATTGACCACTGCCAGTTGAGTATTATCAGCACCAAGGTGCACGATCATGGAGGTAGGATCATTGAGTTCAAAGTTAAGAGCTCTGATAATGGAAAAAATTTGTGTTTCCATAATAGTAGGCTGAATACCCAAATTTAAAAACATCTCAACATAAAGATCGATTAAACTTTTACGCGTGCCCACAAGCAACACTCTCATTGATTCATCTTTATTTTTTGCTGGAGGACGATACAAGACTTGGTATTCTAGTGAGAGCTGATCAAGGGGAATGGGAATATATTGTTCTGCTTGCCAATCTATGGCCGAGGCTAGTTCAGCATTGCTCAAAGGCGGTAAATTAATGACTTTGGTAGTCATTATTTCTTCAGGCAAACTTAAATAAACATCACTTTTTGATAATTTGTGATCATCAAACATTTGACCGATGATTTCTTGTAATTTAGCTGCTTGGGTATTGTCTTGAGGAATGCTAAGATGCAGAGCATTGGGTAACTCTACTACTCTGTTTAAAACAGGATTTTTTCCTGGTTTCCCAGAAATAATTTTGATGGAATGAGTACCAATATCGATGGCAGTGGCAGGCATGTTTTTAAATAGTTGTTATGTTGAATAAATTAATTATTAATTGTATATCAATTTTTGACCAGATTGTCACCGCTGAAAAGAGCAAAATCCATAAAATCAGGCGCACCAGGCATAGATCTTTTTACGTCAAGCGTTCGAGCAATATCTTCGTCTGTGCCATAACCGCTGGAGAGGATGTTGTATTGAGCTGAAGTAAAAGCGGTGGCGGTAATATATAACTTAGTATTATTATAAAGCGGTCTGACTCTAATTAAAACATCGCTGTTGGTGACTGTCACTTCAGCACTATAGTAATGGCTGTCGTTATCAAAGTCGACAGCAGGAGAATTACGATAGACTTCTGTAAAATTACCGCGATTACAAGGATCAAAACCATAATATTTCACTGAACTTGCGCTATAAACTGAAACGACAATGGCTGCAGGCTTATTAGTGGAACTACAATCATCTTCTTTGTTCCACCAGTGAATATTAACAAGACCATTAATTGAATTAAGCGGCACTTCCAGAGCTCTACCACTATTTATGGTAAGGTTGACTTTATTATCGACCTGTATTTCATAATTAGCGCCAAGATCAATATTTTCAATATCTCCGGAAATACTATCCTGACTAATGTCATAAAGAGCCTGTTCTATGCCACTTTCAGCAGCATTAAAAACGCGCAAAGATTCATCTTGAGTGATGGCAATATCCTGTTCCATGATGGTTCTTAAACTCAAGCTGAGCGCAACTGATAAAACCACTGTCATTAACAATAAGGTGATCAATCCCACCTGTCCTGATTGGAGGTTGTGGTCTCTTTTCAACATATATCTCTATCATAGATAAATTTTAGCATGTGGTAAAGAGTGAAGTCTGGAGTTTAGAAAAATGAGCAATAAAAATTTTAATAAAGCTGATGTAGAGTGGCTATTAGTCTGCTTTTTTAATTATGGGAAATATTGCTAGTAACATGTGCTTCTGCCTCTAGATGAAACAAAGGTTGCCAATCAATATGATCAGTTGTAATTTTGTTAAAAATTTGTTGAGCTTGCGCAATTAACTTTATGTTAGTCCAGGAAGCAAATCTTAAATTATCTAAACCGTGTTGCTCTAAACCAAATAAATCTCCGGGACCACGAGTAGCTAAATCTAGTTCTGCTAATTTTAAACCATTATTTTCTTGACTAAAAAGTTGCAATCTGTGTTGACTTGCTTGGCTAGTGCTGCTACTAAATACCAAACAAAAACTGGCTTGACTTTGGCGTCCAACTCTACCTCTGAGTTGATGTAAGCTAGCCAAACCAAAACGATCCGCTCCTTCAATGAGCATGATATTGGCTTGGGGCAGATCAACTCCTACTTCCACTACCGTGGTCGCTACTAACACATCAATTTTTTGTCCAAATAAGTTGGTGATGATTTTTTCTTGTTCTTCAGGTTTTTGTTGGCCATGAAGTAACTCTACCTTCATTTTTTTACCCCATTTGCGTTGCAGTTGTTTAAAAACTTCAGTTGCAGCTGGGACATCAACAAATTCTGGGCTTTTAGAAGGATTAATAAAGGGACAAATAATTAAAGCTAGTTTTTTATCATGAGCATCTTCATTAATAATTTGCTCTGCTAGCCAATCATAAGCAGCCTGTTTTTTTGTTTTAGGTACATACCAAGTTTTGATCTGTTTCTCGCCAAAAGGAAACTCATTAATCAAAGAAACTTGTAAATGAGAAAAGATGGTGAGCATGTAACTACGAGGAATGGGTGTGGCAGACATCGTTAAAATATGAGGCTGTTGTTGAGAGTTTGTTTGAATGCCAGTAGCTCTTTGCGCTACGCCAAAGCGATGCTGCTCATCATAAATAACTAATCCTGGTTTGATCAACTCTAATTGATTGATGACAGCGTGAGTCCCAATAAATAAGGTTGCCTCATTTTTATTATTAGTAATATTTGTCTGTTTTTTTTGCTTACTATTAGTTTGACCGGTTAACAATGTGGTTTTAAGTTGGGGAAAAAGAGAGTGAAAAGTATCAAGATGCTGTTTAGCTAAAATTTGAGTCGGGGCAATTAAAGCCACATTAAAACCAGCTTGTAAAATATGTAGCGCTGCGATCCCTGCCACCACAGTTTTTCCTGATCCAACATCTCCGATCAACAATCTGTTCATTGGTTGTTGTTTAGTTAAATCACAGACAATGTCTGCTACTGCTTGAGTTTGATCTTGAGTTAGCTGAAAAGGAAAATTTTGAGGAATAATGACAGCATTTAACTTATCTTGGTTTAAACTCACTACAGCTTGTTGTTTTTGCCAAGCTTGCTTAATTTGAGCTGACTGTTGCATTAAAGTTAATAATTCTTCAATAGCGAGTCTTTTTCTGGCCTCTATCACTAGTTGTTGCTCGTCAGGAAAATGAAGTTGAGATAGGGTTTGCTTGAGTGGTAATAACTTGAACTCCTTGGTTAATAAATCTGAAACTTCTGCTAGATTTTCAATAATTTCTTTAAGAATTAATCTCATTTTCCCTTGCGGAATTTGGACAGTTTGAGAATAACGTGGCACTAATCGACCAGTATGAATAGTTTCAGCCTTAATAGCCTCAACTTTAGGTTGACTGAAGTTGTGATAATTACTAAATGGCCCAGCAAAAAAATAGTTTTCCCCTTTTTTAAGTTGCTGTTTAATAAAACGATTATTAAACCACATACAGCTAGTACGGCCAGTTTCATCAGAAATTACCGCCTTAGTGAGTCGTTTGCCATTTTTGAAAAATTCAGTGACTTTATCAACTGTTGCTTGAATAGTAAAATTTTGACCAGGTTGAAGCTGGCCAATAGTAACAATTTGAGATAGATCAGCGTAATTAAGGGGTAAATATAATAATAAATCTTGGATGGAAATTAGGTCTTGTTGAGCCAATTTTTGGGCAATCACTTGACCAACACCTCTTACTTTTTTCAAGGGATCGTGTAGATAATACATAAACTGATAACTGTTGATAAATTTTAGAGCCGAGCGATCTTATTGAAAACTTAAAATGGTGATCACAGCTTGGGCTAAAGCAGCCCCAACCATACTTAAAGCGGCAATGCTGACAAAAATAATTTTCAGGCGTTGATTTTGTTTTTTAGTCATTTTTTGAGTTTAGATTATTTAATCGGAATTAAATTTTTAAACGATAAAAGTTTTTTTTGCCAACTTTAATTACTTGCTGATCCTGGATAGTTAGTTGTTGGAGCGCATCAGTCAACTTTTTTTCTTGAGGTAAAAGCTTAACTGCGCCTTGTTCGCACAATCTTCTTAATTGAGCCTTACTTTCTTGAGGCTGGCACTGCTGTAACAGTTCTAATACAGTTAATTGCTGATGAGTTAATTGTATTTCTGGCATAGTTTCAGGTGTTGCGCCCTCTTGAAAAGCTGTTTGAAAAAACTGCTGTGCTTGCTGAGCTTGTGTTGGATTATGTAACTCGCTGGTAATAGTGAGTGCTAATTTTTTCTTAAACTCCATGGGATTTGCTCCAGATATCATAGCTTGTTGCATGTCCTGAATTTCAGTGGTAGCGACATCAGTCAGTAACTCAAAATATTTAATAATTAACTCATCGGGAATGCTCATTAGTTTGCCATAAATATCTTGAGCAGGTTCAGTTAAGGCAATAAAATTATTTAGGCTTTTGCTCATTTTTTGGCCATCTGTGCCTTCAAGTAAAGGAGTAGTTAAGACCCATTTTTCACGATTATGATAGCTTTTTTGTAAAGTTCGGCCCATCATCATGTTAAAGGTTTGATCAGTGCCTCCAACTTCTAAATCCACATTCATGACAACGCTATCATATCCTTGTAATAAAGGGTAAATTATTTCATGGCCAAAAATAGGCTGATTATTTGCCAATCTTTTTTGAAACATGTCTCTTTCTAAAAGTTGTTGGACCGTAGTTTTAGCGAGTAATTTCACAATGTCGGTGTAATTCAACTGCTCAAGCCAATCGCCATTTCTTTTGATAGTGATCTTTTCGAAATCTAAAATAGTGCTTGCTTGTTCTTTCCAACTTTGCCAATTTTTTTCAATCTCTTGTTCAGTCAGCATGGGTCTGCTTTCATCTCTGCCAGTTGGATCGCCAATTTTGACAGTGCCGTTACCAATCAATAAAATCACTTCATGTCCAAGATCAGCAAACTGCTGTAATTTGCGTAAGACGACGGCATGGCCTAGATGTAAAAAAGCGCCAGTCGGATCAATTCCTAAATATAACTTGATCGGGCGCTGAGCCATTAACTGGGCAAGAGTTTTTTGATCAGGCAAAATTTTATCAACACCACGAGTTAAAATTTGATTGATCTGGGCGTATTGGTCAATGGTTGAGTTGGTTGAAGAAAGAGGGTGAGCTGTTGTCATTGAGATTATTTTAACACGAAGCTCTTTGATCTTGAAAGCAATTTTTTTCATCATGTTGCTAAAAAAAGCTAGATTTTTTCTTTTAAAATGATTGACAAGAGATAAATGTTTTTTCTTTATAAGTATATTATAATTGTTTGAGAATAAGCTCATTGTAAATTTTTATGGAAATAAATTTAACTAAAATTTTTAATCTTATCGCTTCTCCTTTTGTCTGGCTATTCAAACAGTTTCAGAAATTTGGTCAGTGGTTAGCTGGAGATTC
>CAZTBN010000015.1:8607-16086 GCA_964611955.1 uncultured Pseudomonadales bacterium
GTTTTTTTGTGGCTTTTGCTTATTTTTCTCGAGATTTACCTCAACCAGGTCAAGTCGTAAGACATGATGGATTTAGCACCAAATTTTTTGATCGCAACAATCAATTACTTTATGATTTATTTGTTGATCAAAAACGCACTCCAGTTAAACTTGATCAATTGCCAGATAATTTGGTTCATGCCACTGTGGCTATTGAAGATAGAGATTTTTATCGTCACCAAGGTTTTGATATTTTAACTGTTTTGCGTATTCCTTATAACTTATTGATTAAACAAAGAATTGTAGGTGGTTCTACCCTCACCCAGCAGTTGGTTAAAAATGTGTTGCTGACTAATGAGCGCACTGTTTCTCGTAAATTTAAGGAATTAGTGTTAGCTATTCAAATCGAGCGTACTTTTAGTAAGGATGAAATATTAGAGATGTATCTGAATGAAGTGCCTTATGGTGGTACAGCCTGGGGAGCAGTTTCTGCAGCTGAGTTATATTTTAATAAATCTGCCTCAGATCTATCTTTATTAGAATCAGCATTTTTAGCAGGCTTACCGCAACGTCCCAGTGTTTATTCTCCTTACAGCGGCAAGGTTGACGATGACGGCAATCCTTATTGGCAAGCCAGAACTAGAGTAGTTTTGCAAAAAATGTTAGAGGAAAATTATATTACTAAAGAACAATATGATGAAGCTATCAGCCAGGTAAATGATCTAACTTTTGAAAAAGGTGCTTTTGAAATCAAGGCTCCTCATTTTGTGTTTTATGTTAAAGATCAGCTAGAAGAAATGTTTGGTGAAGAATTAGTTGCTGGTGGTGGGTTACGTATTACCACTTCTTTAGATTCTGCTTTACAAGAAACAGCTCAACAGATAGTCACTGATGAAGTGGAAGCAGTTGAATCTTTGCATATTACTAATGGTTCTGCTGTGATTATGAATCCCACTACGGGTGAAGTTTTAGCCATGGTTGGCAGTCGTAATTTTTTTGATAATGAAAAAGGGGGCCAGTTTAATGTCGCTACTTCCGGTTTAAGACAACCAGGATCATCCATTAAACCAGTAACTTATTTAGCCTTGTTGCGTAAAGGTTATACTCCAGCTTCAATGCTAGTTGATGCCCCCACTGATTTTAGAGCTAATGAAACTGAAAAACCTTATACTCCGAAAAATTATACAGGCAGGTTTTTAGGTCCAGTTAGTATTCGCAACAGCTTAGGCAATTCTTTAAATATTCCAGCAGTCAAGGCTTTAGCTTTGGTTGGTGTGGAAGATTTTTTAAACTTAGCTTATGACATGGGTTTTGAAAGTTTGGCGCCAACTCAAGAAAATTTGAGTCGCTTTGGTTTAGCTCTCACTCTTGGAGGTGGTGAAGTTAAGCTGATTGACATGGCAGCAGCTTATTCTGCCTTTGCTAATAGCGGTACTAAAGTTGAGCCAGTTGCTATTTTAAAAGTTGAAGATAGAGAAGGTAATGTTTTATATGAATATCACCAAGTTGAGGGCAAGCGGGTGATGTCAGAAGGAGAAGCTTTTTTAATTAATCATATTTTATCTGATGACAATGCTCGTGCCATTGCTTTTGGTACTGGCTCATTATTAAATTTAGGTGCTTCAGTAGCTGTTAAAACCGGTACCACCAACGATATGATTGATAACTGGACAGTGGGTTGGAATGAGAGTGTGTTGGTTGGAACTTGGGTGGGTAATAATGATAATAGTCCCATGTTAAGAGTTGCTTCAGGAATTTCTGGAGCCTCTCCGATTTGGCGTAAAATTATGCTAGCGGCCATTGATGCTGGTTATCAAGGTAAAGCTTGGGAACCACCAGATACTGTGCAACAAGTAGAGGTCGATGTCATTTCTGGTTTTCCAGCACATGATGAGTTTCCTAAACGAGTTGAGTATGTGATTAAAAATACACTGCCCTCTTTGCCTGATCCTATTCATCAAAAAGTAAAAGTTTGTCGTGGAGAAAATAAGTTAGCTACTGAGGCGTTAATTGCGCAAGGAAATTATGAGGAGCGTGAAGTGATAGACTTGCGTCGTGATGACCCCATCAGTCAAGATGGTAAAAATCGCTGGTTAGAAGGTATTAATACTTGGATTGCCAGTCAAAGTGATGGTCGCTACAGTATCCCCACAGAGTTTTGTGGGGACTCTAATGATGTCTCGGTTCAGTTAGAGAAACCTCATGATCGAGATGAATTTTCAGAGGAAAATATTGAGGTTATTATCAAAGCCGGTAGCGATGCGGGCATTGAGCGCATTGAGCTGTGGGTAAATGGAGAACAAAGAGAAACTATTGAGAACAGCCGCTATGAAGGTAAGATTAAATTAAAAGCTGGCCAGCACGAACTTTATGCTAAGGCTTTTTCCCTTGAAGGCAAAGAAGCTAAGAGTAATGTGGTTAAGATTGGTACAGGTGGTCAACCGTGGGAGAAGCCAGAGCCAACAGCTACCCCCCAACCCACTGTTGCGCCTACTCCAATTCCTACTACTTTACCTAGTGTGATACCAACTCCGCAACCAACCGAAACAGATTAATAATCTTCCTTTAATCTTCTTTTTTGCACAGAATAAATTATTTTTTGGAGTTGAAAAGACTTAGCCAATAAACAACAAAAAAGATTAACAGCAGTCTGCCCGATTGCAGGCTGTAAAAAAAATGATCAGTAGCTAATAAAGGACTGATGATTAACAAAGGCGCGATTAACTGCTTTTGGATTTTTTTGTGTAACAAGCGATAACTTATAATTAATAACCAAACTCCCAAAAAACCTGTTTCTGCTAAAAGCAATAGCCCAACATGATGAACTGGCTGGATAAACCGGACGATCTCAGCACTACTGGAGAATTGTTCTAAATTAATAGTAAATTGATTAAATCCTTGACCTAAAAAGAGTTTATCAGCAAACATGTGTACAGCAGCTAGGTTGAGAAAATGTCGTCTGGTAATGGAAGGATCAGAGTGATAAGTCTGTGCCATAATCGCTATTAAAACTGGAATTAAAATCAAGATTAGCCCCAAACAAACTTGTTGAGTTTTAGTAGTTATTTTTAACTTGAGTTGTTTCTGCCAAATAATGAGATTGCCAAGTAACAAACTGATTAAAGCCGTCTTGGCTTGAGTAATGTAGATTAAAATTAGGGTCAAGACTAACAGCAGTGCTAGCCATCTTAAGTGAACAATATTTTGTTTAAGTTTTTTTTGAGAGCGACTCATAGTCAGGCTTAATTTGGCCGCAATCATAAGAAAAAATAAAGTGCCGACCGCAGCTAAGATATTGGGATGAGCAGTACTGGCATAAGCCAGGATTTTTTCCTGACCATTAAAAATATAACGGCTGAGACGATAGTAGGGCTCGAATTTAGGTTCGC
This sequence comes from uncultured Pseudomonadales bacterium, assembly GCA_964611955.1. GTDB lineage: Bacteria > Patescibacteriota > Microgenomatia > UBA1400 > PJMF01 > CAYVBW01. The sequence goes on from CAZTBN010000015.1 coordinate 11,976, forward strand.
CTAAAAAGTAATAAGGAAGGAGTGGTTTTTGCAAGAAAAACTGGTAAATGCCCAGAATAAACTGCACCAGGAAGCTAGTGACAATCGCTTGGCTAATATATTTGGAACGTAAAACCGCTCGTTGCTGATAAAGTAACCCAGCTAGCAATGCGACAACGATTAAATTGAAAGCAAAATAAACTGCGATTAATGGTTGGGACGTTATCAATTGCCTGATCAATAAGGCAATAACCATCATGGAAAATTGAGACAGTTGACTAAATTGATGAGATGCGATCGCTAATATTGCACTGCCCAAGATAAGAGCAAAGTTCAATATTGTTGTTGGTTTTGGAATCATGAATTGTGTGTAGATCAGGGCTACAATTACTACAGCAGCAATCAAAGCTGGTTGATTAAAACGATTTGGTTTATGTTTTGCTAATTTTTTAAACCAATCTTGAAGAGCTTGAAAAAAAGATTTATGCCAGCAAAATTTTTGCAGAGCAGTTGTAATTTGAGTTATGAATAAGAGCAAAATTACTAGATCAATCAGATAAATCTTAAAAATTAGGTAATCGATCTGTAAACCATTCACAAAACTGCCCTGCTCACTGAGTTGGTAAAAAAGATTGAGCGGCAAGCTCAGCACAAACAAGATTAACAGAGGAATAAAAATATTAAACTTGGTTAATTTTTTTTTCTTAATTTTCAAGATTAACAACAGGCAAACTATTGATTAATAAAATTTTTGAAGCTTATACTTGTCCTACTAAATTGGCTTGAAATTGAGTTTCAATATAGGTCACTAGTTTTTTGCGCACTGGTTGTAACTCTTCACTAGTTAAATTTTTGCTTGGATCTTGATAATGAATCTCAAAAGTAAAATTGTGTTGATAAACATCAGTCAGTTTAGTATCAATAATGAGTGGATCTAGATCCTTCATAGCCTGCAGAACATTGCCTATTTTTGTTTCAGGACTAAGAGTGAAGGTTAAATCTTCAATGATGGGTGAAGTTTTCATTCTAGGCTGATAGTTTGGATATTTTTTAGCCAGTTTCAAGATCGAAGGATAATCTAGTTGGGCTGCTAAGTGGCCATTATTGAGAATCAAGATTTCTCCTAATTTAACCTCTTTTTGTTTAGGATTTTCAGGATCAAGAATATTAATGACAGCTTTTTGTTTAATCAATTCAGCTGGCGTTATGGCAGCTTTGTTTTTGTGACTAGTTGTTTCGTTGACCATGATAGCGCCAAAATAAAATTGATCCAGTAAAGCCTGAAGATCACCTCTAAACTGCTGATAAGGTTTGGTGGAAACCAAGCCCAATTTAAGAGTTTGATCAGGTAACTCTCCTGTTTTGGGTTCATAAACTGTAGCTAACTCAAACACCGAGAGTTGCTCAGCCTGTGGATTGGCGGCCATGGCTTCTTCTAGTGAAGGAATTAAGCTACGACGTAGATACTGATTATCAGTGGTTAAGGGATTGAGTAGTTGTAAATGCTCATCTAAAGTAAAGCCACTCTGCTCTGCCAAACTTTGACTGATTAAAGAAATGCTATAAATTTCTTGCCAACCAATATTGCTTAAAAACTGTTTAATTTTGTGTTCTAAGGAAAAGTTAACATCTTTAGGCGCACTAACAGGCAAGTTGCCAGCCATAAGCGTGCTGGGTAAATTTTGATAACCGTAAATGCGAGCTATTTCTTCAATAGCATCAGCAGGAATTTTTAAATCAGGGCGAAAGGTAGGCGGATTAATTTCTAGAGTAAGCTGGCCGAGAGTTGCTGTGGCACTGTTATTGATCAAGTCCACTTCACAGCCAAGATCTACTAGGATTTGCTGCACTTGTTTTTTATCAAGTTCCAGACCCAGATATTTGTTAATGGTTTCACCTTTAACTTTAAAAGCAGGTACCTTGCGAGGCTCAGCATAATCATCGTAAATTTTACTTGCTACTTTGCCACCAGCTATTTTTTGGTAAAGCTCAATCCCTTTTAGTAATTCTTCTTTAGCTAAAGTTGGATCAACGCCTTTTTCGTTCAGCTGGGCAGCCGTAGTGCGAATGGCATGATTAATTGAGGCTTGTCTGACTTTTTGGGCATCCAGATCTTCCATCCAGAATAAAATATTTTTAGTATTTTTGCCCACACAACTATTAGCAGTACCGATAATGGCTGGTAGATCAATAATCGTGCCCACTTCATTGGTAAAAACTATTTCTCCACCCATGGTTTCTCTTTCAATACCATCAAGAGTGACAAAGGGTTTACCTTTTTGTGCTACGCCCACATTAATTACCCCACCCAAACTCATGATTTTATCGTAATCAAACACATGACAAGGATGCCCAAGATCATGGGTAATATAGTTGGTAATATCAATCAAATTTTTATGTTCTTGAAAGCCAGCCTGTCTGAGTCTTTTGCCCAGCCATCTAGGACTGGTTTTTTGTTTAACATTAGCAATGACCACACACATAATGCGCTGGCACAGTCCTTGATTATTATTAATTGTTGGTAAAGGCAAAGCCGCAGTCTGCAATTTATTATTTGTTTTAAGATCAAGGGGTTTTAGTTGTGAGTTGAGTTTATAGCGAGTTAAAATCACAGCTGCTTCTCTGGCAATCCCACGCACACTCATAGCATCAACTCTGTTGGTGGTGATCTCAATATCATAAACTTTATCGCCTTCCACCTCTTCAATATTTTCTACACTTGGTCCGGATAAAGACAGATATTCCTGAAGTTGTTGAGGATTTGCTTTAGTTTTTAAGTGATCAAGTAGCCAATGGTGCGGGATAAGAATATTCATTTTTTTAAGTATTTTATTGGTATTAAAATTGCTCTAGAAAGTTTAAGTCGGCGCTGTACAGTAATCTAATATCATCAATGTTTAAGCCTTTTCTAAGTGTATAAGTGCGCTCAATTCCCCAGCCAAAGGCAAAACCAGTATATTCGTCAGGATCAATGCCACCGGCTTTAAGAACATTAGGATGAATCATGCCTGCTCCACCCACTTCGTGCCAACCTGATTTACAAAAACTACATTTATGTTTTTTCTTGGTTTTGGGATCGGTCAGATAACCAGTGCCTTGACAAATGCTACAACTAAAATCGACTTCAAATGAAGGTTCGGTAAACTTAAAATGAAAAGGACGAATTCTACTTTTAGCATTCTCCCCATAAAATTCTTTAGCAAAGTGATCAATAGTGCCTTTGAGATGCTGAATATTAATATTTTTATCAATGACCATGCCTTCAAATTGATGAAACATTTGCGTGTGAGTGACATCTTGTTGACGACGATAACAACGAGCAATATTAATCATTCTCATGGGTGGAGTTTTAAGCCGCTCCATTTCTCTCACTTGCCCATTGGAAGTGTGTGGAGTTAGGACAACTTTGCCTTTTTCTGCATGGGCTGGCTGATCGACAAAAAAGGTTTCCCATTCATCGCGAGCCGGGTGGTTTTTAGGCATGTTTAGGCTTTCAAAAGCATACCAGTCCCAATCAACTTCTGGGTATCTAACCCGAGTAAAACCGATTTTTTCAAAAATTTGTGTTATTTCAGCAATGGCCTGAGAAATAGGATGCATGTGACCCACTTTTGGTTTAATACCAGGCAGAGTTAAATCAATTATTTCTTGAGCTGCAAGCGGTTTTTCTTCTTGATAAGATAAAGTTTCAATATAATCAGTTAAATCTTGTTTGAGGTGATTGAGCAGCTGTCCAGCCACCCTTTTTTCTGCTAGAGAAATTTTGGCTATTTGTTGTGACAGTTGGTTGAATAAACCATTTTTCCCTAAATATTTTAGTTTTAATTCTTCTTGATTAAGTGCTTCTTGTCTTAACTGCTGTTTAATTTGATCAGCTTCGTTAATAAATTTTTTTAATTTGGCAGAAAATTGAGTTTCATCTGACAATAAGGTGGCGGTTGAGGTGTTGATTGGGGAATTATTTTTTGTCATAAAAGAATAATTCTATTTTATCATTAGCTTGAATAAAATAAGCACGAGTTAATTGGTGATCTTTTGCTAGTGTATCAAAAAAACCCGCCGGTGAGGGCGGGTGGATTTTTAAAATTTCGCTTTCGCTCATTTCTAAGGAGTTTCACTCCTGGGGCGTTTT
>CAZTBN010000016.1:0-15439 GCA_964611955.1 uncultured Pseudomonadales bacterium
TGCAGGGCGGGAAGGATTCGAACCCTCTCGAGCTGTTTTGGAGACAGCTATGCTACCATTGACATTACCGCCCTTTATTATCAAAAATAGTTGGCAATAAAGTATAGATTGCCCTCAACTCATCTTTCAAATTAGAGTCATAATATCTTATCCTAATACTACCTTTATATCCAGCTCTTTTTCTCTTGCCTGTATGAGGTTTAAGATAACACTTACTAAATTGAGCAATTGGAATATTTGCAATTTTTGACCAATATTCAACTATTTCTTTCTTATTATGATATTCGTGAATATGTACTAAAGCTCTTAATTTTTTCTCATCAATACTAAAACTTTTTCTAAGTAAATTCAAATAACAATTAATCATCTCTGGATCAGAATTAATAAAAGACATATAACTACCAGATTTATTGCCTTCTCCCCAAAATAAAACTGCAGCGATAACTTTCAAAATATTCTTATCTAAAGTTATATTTTTTAATAATTTTGATATTTTAATATTTAATAATTCATTAGCTTTTTTGCTTTTTTGATCTCTAGTATTTTTAGATTTAAGAAATGATTGGTGAGAAATTAAATCCAGTCTTTTAATTGCCTGACTGTTTAATTTAATTGATCTAACCCACAGAGAAGCAGTTCCTTTTGAAATTCCAATTTCTTTTGCAATTTCCAATAAAGAATATCCCTTTTTTCTAAGATTTATTGCTATTTTTTTAATTTTAATATCGTATGCCATAATGAGGTTATATAACCACATTTTATTTTATCACATATTCCCTCTCCCCAACTCAACATAGCTTTTATCCTCTAACCTTGATAAATTAAATCGCTTCGCTCTTTTCTAAGGAGTTTCACTCCTGGGGCGTTTTTCTTGCTGTGCAAGATCAAAGCCTGCTCCTCTGTCGCTTACTTAATATTATTTGTAATGTAAGCTCCACTAAGGGGAGTCCCCTTAGAACCCCATTCTGATTAAATTTTGTTCTCCCGCTTAGCGAGATAGGTTGCAAAGTATATAATCAGAATTAATATCTATATGAAAAACCTTCGACATACAAGTCTAGCCACTACAATTAAAAAAGATAAAGCTTTACTAGAAAAAACCCAACTGCCGATTATTACTGTTTCTTCTTCTTATCTTGAAGACTTAAAAGGTTTTTATAAATTGCCTGAAATAGACACGACTGCTGATGTGGTTTTTTCCAGAGCTCACTACTCTATGGCGCTAGCTGTTGCTGTCGAAGCTTGGGGTAATAAAATTGATCCAGCCAAAGCCTGGGTGGTTGACCCCACCAACTATGTGCACACCAAAGATTGGTCTGGGGTGGTCTTAACAGAAACCATTGGCAAACTCTTGGCTCGCGCTCCCATGCTTAAAAAACTTAAAGATTTAGTTGACAAATTTGGTCGTAATAAACTTCCCATTCTGGAAAGCATTACTCCACCGTTGTTGCAATTAACTAAAGATATTAAAAAACCAATCTTGTCCATGCACATTGCTTCGGGTAATATTTTGGCAACACAAGGCAAGCAAGTGTATCAAATGATCACCGATCCTCATGTGCGCGCAGATTATCTCAACGAGGCTCAACGCGACAATATTAAATTTTTGGTTTTTGATGAAACAACCAAGGCTGATTTCTTTAAAAAAGCCAAGCAGCTAGAAAAAAAGGTCAATCCTAATCAAGTGATTGTGACTGGACCACCGATTGATCCTCGCATTATTAAGGCAGGTCAAACTAAGAAAGTCTGGACTAATGGTCCTCTAAAATTAGTCTTAACTACTGGTGGTTTAGGCACTAATAAAAATGAGCTAAAACAAATCTTGCAACAACTGCTTCCAGAGATGAAAAAAGGCTCTGCTCGCATTCAAGTATTAGTTTATGCTGGCACTCATCAAGATATAGCTCACATGGTCAAAAAACTCGCTCTAGAAGAAAATATTGCAGTCAATGAAGTTTCAGAAACTGACCCAGCCAATTTTTATGCTAAAGGAAACTTAACTCAGTTAAAAAATTCTACCAGCATTAAAGAAAAATTAAACCAAGCTCAACTCAGCTTAATCTATCATCCTCAAATTATTGATGCCAATGAACTGTTAACCCAATTTGCTTTTCCTTGGGCTGATGGTTTTATTAGTAAACCTTCTGGAGATATGGCTTATGATGCTGTTGCTAGCGGTAGTTTCTTATTAACTTTACAAGAATGGGGCGAGTGGGAACTCAACATCAGAAAAATCTTTACTAAACTAGGAGTAGCTCAAAAAGCCCAAGTTGCTGATATTCTAACTCAGCTAGATCACATCACCACAGCACACAACAAGACTAAACCTTGGGTAACACAGGCCATGCAGGCAACTCATAAGATTGATCAACCTTTTGGTTGCGGAGTACGCAATATTGTGAAAACTGTTCAAAAAAATAAAAACTAATCAGCTACTCTTATTTCAATTTCTTAGAGAGTTTGTGATCGGTTCTCTTATTGCAGTGAGGACAAAACTTCTTGATGGGGAAAGTAGCGGAATTATCCTTCTGTTTCTTGGTAATCTCATTATTTTTATTATATTGAGTAATGTAATTGAAAAATTTACACACTGAACAATATAATCCTGCTGCTTGTCGACTTTCTTTTTTCTTTGATGCCATATAAATGTTCTCCAATAATTATTTTTCTAAATAGGTTGATATTTTAACACATTTTTCGCACACTCTGGGCTATTGCTTGCTTTCAAACTAAACTCACTGATTAATAATTGCTGAGCCAACGGTGAGACTCGAACTCACGACCTACGGTTTACAAAACCGTTGCTCTACCAACTGAGCTACATTGGCGTTAAACAATCAAATCAATATATATCCAAACAGAATCCGAATTTTGAGTTTAAACCCGAACCAGCTTTGATCAATTATATTATACAAAACTAGTAAAAATTACTTTTATATCAATCTAATTAAACTATGTCAAAAAAACCTAAATTTTTGAACTGAGCCGAAGGTGGGAATCGGACCCACGACCCCCATCTTACCAAGATGGTGCTCTACCACTGAGCTACTTCGGCTTCAAAAAAATCTTACTTCTAAAACCCAAACATTGTTAAGACATTATATTTTATCATTGAGACAGAAAATTAAAAAGCCCCTTGCATTTTGCTGCAAGTGTCACGATTTCATTGAAAATTTATGCCCCTCATAATGTTAACAGCTAATAATTACAATTTGAAAATTATTATGCTACACTTTTTATTAATAAAAAGCAAAAAACTCTCAATTTAATTCAAGGTAAATGCCAGAAAATAATCCTCTAAATCTTGAAGATCAGCCAGAAAAATCACAACCAGTTGATTCTGAGCAATCGACCCAACAGTTGGTTGAGAACTGGCAGGCTAGAATAACTAAAATTGTTGAAGGCAACAATAATCATGACGAACCTCTACCAGATATTACAGACTTAACTAGCATTGAGGTGGCTAATAAAGTTCTCAAAGGCATGAAAGAACAAATAGCTGCTTTTGAAGGAAAAGCTCAAAAAGTTGATGAAAGTTTAACAGAAGCTAAAAAATTTGTAGAATACTACACGGCAAAACTAAAAAAACTGCATATAACACTCAGATTAGCCAAGAAATCTTATAATCTTCAGCTTAAAAAATATTTACAAAGACCTTGGAGTGAGGTAGCTCCACTGCTTGGCCTGGAGCTTAATCAAGCCTCAGATTCAAAAGGCATTGCGCATCAACCAGTAAAATCACAGCCAGTTGATGCTGAACAACCAGCTCTACAGTTAATTAAAAACTGGGTGGCCAGAATAACACATATTGCTGAAGGTAACAATAATTATGATGAACCTCTGCCAGACATAACAGACTTAGATAACATTGAGGTGGCTAATAAAGCTCTCGCAGGCATGAAAAAACAAATAGCTTATTTTGAAGAAGAAATAGAAACAGACAATAAGCTATTGCAAACTGTAAAACAAGTCATACAAGAATTAATAACTGAACAAAATTATTTACATATAACACTCAGATTAGCCAAGAAATCTTATAATCTTCAGCTTAAAAAATATTTACAAAGACCTTGGAGTGAGGTAGCTCCACTGCTTGGCCTGGAGCTTGATCAAGAAGATCAAGCAAAAGATCAAGAAAAAGAACCAGCAGATACTGAAAAATCCAATATAACAGAAAATAAAGTGAACAGGAGACAATTTATTAGATCTATTTTATTGGGAACTGCTGTTTTGTTAGCTACCCAAGTTAGAAGTGATATTGCTAAAGTTGAAAAAACAGCTCAAGCTGCTATGCAACTTGCTAAAAAAACTCAAGGAAATTTTGATAATTCAGAAAAAGATGAAATAGTCAGTCCTGAAGCAACTGAACAAAATATCAATGCCCAACCTACATACGAGGGTTCTAACGTTGAAATTACCAATCAATCTACAAACGAAACACCTAACATTGAAATAGCTGAACAAGATAGCAATGTTACAACTATAGAACAGACAGAAGAAAAGCTTGAAAATGAAAAAGTGGCACTACCCTCTTTAGAAAGCCTACATGGTAAGGATGATTGGGAAAAAGAACAAATTGTTGCTCAATTAATTCAAGATGAATTAGCAAAATATAAAATAAAAAAAGAAATTATGGTCTCTGGAAAGAAATATGAATTGACTATCAAGGTGCCTTTTGGAGAAAACAACGAAAGAGGCAATCAAAAATTTGAAGGTGGGACCAAAATGCCTCCAGAATTCTATACTGAAAAGATGGACAAATTATTTAATAATCAAGAGTTTAGTGATTTAGCTGAAGAGCTTAAAAGGTTTTATGATAAAGGAGAAAAATTTATGATCTTGGGAGATTGGAAAAGTGGTAACTCATCAATATATCCATATGAACTGGGAGAAAGTGAAAAAAGCAAAATTCCTAAAGAAAATATTCCCATTCAAAGTGATATAGATCCTAATGAAATTAGCTTTGAACAAGCATTACATAAATTGGCTTATCAAATTGCATATTTGGAAAAATTAGGAGTTGACTGTACTGGAATGGTGTTTCATGTTGCTGCGGTAGCACTAGAATCATTAGGGGGAAATTTATGGGAAGAAATCGCCAAAAATAGAAACGTAACTCCAGAAAAAGCAAGATTTTATATTGGCACTAGAGAATTAGAAGAATCTGAAATAAGACAAGTAGATCCGCCTACATTAAGCAATATAAGAGTTGGAGATATTTTAAGTTTTGTGGGACCAGATTCACATAAATTTAGACATAGTGCCATCATTATTGGAATAGAACAAACTGATGGTTATTATATTATAAGATGCAGTAATAATATTGATTGGGTTGGAACACCAGAAGAAAGAGGAGCAGATGCCAGATTTGAAATATGGATTAATGCTGATAACATTAATACTCCACTTGATGAATTGAGTCAGAAATATTGGCACAACTCCACAAAAAATAGAGCTTTTGATGGAGATGAGCCACTCATGAGCCTCATAATAACAGATTGGTATACTGGGGTTAGACGAGCAGAAGGTACGCAACACCAACCTGTTTTCAGGCTAACTCAATTTGATAATATCTATGCAAATTGATAGTTTGTTATGCTCAACTTAGTATATCTTGTCATCCTCTCTCAAAAAAAACCCAAGCATAAGTAACTCCTTTAATAAAAAAACTAACCCGCAAGTTAGTTTAAGTCTTAACCCCCAAGCGTGAGAGGTAATGTAACGTTCCCGCAAGATGTAAAGTGGGTAGGATGCTCCTAACTCCGCAGAGCTAGCAGACAACCCATAAACCCTATTGAGAACTGTTCGAGAAAAATTTATTTACCCCTCACGCTTGATTGTTAAAGATCTGATTAAATTTATCATTGCTGACTAGCTAACTAGCTCAAATCTATTCTTAATTATAAACAATCTATTTCATTTGTAAAAAGCAATCCATTAATTAAGTATTGATTCAGTTGATCAACTGTAATTCCCCTTGACTATTCACCTCGAAAACCTGTATTCTTATGAGTGTGAAGAAACAACTGCCTATCATTCAACAATTTGCTCGAGATTTTCAAGTACCCACTACTACTCTTTACCTTGTGATCTTGATCATTATTTCTCTATCTGGATTATACATACTCACCTCTAGTGTCAATCGCGCACAGCTAATTGATAGCTCTGCTGACAGCTCTGGCAGCAATCCTCCTTTAGCCGGTTGCAATGAAGCTTGTACTAATAATCGAGAATGTCAGGCCGACCATTTTTGTTTTCAAGGTCACTGTCGCTTAGCTAGTAATCCTCAAAGTCTTACTTGTACGACTACTGCTATCACCCCAACTCTAGCAACTAAATCAGCTGTCACACCAGTGGTCTCGGTTAAACCTAGTCAAACTTTAACTAACCCAAAAGTTGCTACTAGTAGTGATCACATCACTCAAGAGTCGACCGGGGCCACATCAGCAACCAATAATATCGCCTCACCAACCATTACTGAGAATGAAACTCAGTCTGATTTAACAACTCAACCACCTCAAGTGGCTGGCATTACTCAACTCATCCAACAACTTTTAGCTAAAACACAAGCAGCTACCACTGGCTCTCTGTCTTTACCAGTTTTGTTAGGTGCGGGTTTAATTGGTCTACTACTCTTAATTGCACTGGTAATAGTTTTAAATTCTAAAAAATCACAGATCAACTACCAACCCACTGATTTTGATAGTCTTGAGCAGGACACTCCAGAACCAGTTCAGGTTCAAACTCAGACTCAAGCACAAACTCAAACAGTGCCCTTACCACCCCAATCAACTCAAGCGAAAACTCAATCAACTGATGATCATAATATTATTAATGATCATGAACTGACTCCGCCTCCCTCAGCAATGATCTCTCGTATACAAGAAAAAAAGGTTGAGATTCCTAAGCGTTCTTAAACTGCTGATCATTTACCAGAGTAATTTGAGTAAATTTACACAAGCATGAGGCGCTACTCACCAGATACTAGATACTAATTACTAACTTGTGTTAAAATAACCACTTCATTATGCAATTCATTAAAAACTATTTTAGTCAGGTTATCTCAGAATTAAAAAAGGTTTCTTGGCCTGATAAAAAACAAACTATTAATAAAACCGTTTTAGTATTAATAGTCAGTAGCCTGGTTGCTCTTTATATTGCTGGAGTAGATTTTCTAATGAAAAGTATGATGGGCCTTATCATTAAATAAAAAATAATTAGTTAGACTCTTAAAATTTATGGCAAAAAAGAATACCAAAACCAAAGCAACAGCTCCAAAAAAGGCTGAACATACAGTTGATCAAACTCAATCTCCTCAGGCAGATGACAAGACTCAAACTAAACAGCCAAAAATTGTTGTACCTGATATACAAGAGGTTCAAGTTGATGAACCTAATATTATTCGCATTGCAGATGAAGATGATGATCGTGCCCATTGGTATGTGATTCATGCTTATTCTGGAAGAGAGGTTCGTGTAGCTGAAACCTTAAAGCAAAGAGCTCAAACTTTAAATCTCACTGACAAAATCATTAAAATTTTAATTCCTACTAAAGAAAAAATTCAGATTAAAAAAGGCCAACGCAAAAAAATCAAGGAAAAAATCTTTCCTGGTTATATGATGGTCAATATGATTATGACTGATGAAGCTTGGTTAGCTGTTCGTACCACTCAGGGTATCACCGGTTTTGTAGGAGCAAGTAGCAAACCAACTCCTATTCCAACTCATGAAGTTGAGGCCATTACCAAATATACTCAACAATCTGCTCCTCAATACAAGGCTGAGTTTTCTGAGGGTCAAGCTGTTAAGATTACCGATGGTCCTTTTAACGAGTTCTTAGGGACAGTGCAAAGTATTGACGAGAACAAGGGACAAGTGGAAGTTTTAATTAATATTTTTGGACGCGAGACTCCAGTTGAACTCGACTTTTTACAGGTTGAAAAGGTCTAAATAAAAGATTAAAATTCAAACTCTAAAAGTTATATCAAGGTTTTAAGTTTAATTAAGCAAAAATTGAAATCACTATGGCAAAAAAAATAATCAACTTAATCAAGTTAAATTTACCAGCAGGAGCTGCTACACCCGCTCCTCCAGTTGGACCTATTTTAGGTCAAGCTGGTATTAATATGATGGAGTTTATCAAACAGTACAACGAACGGACTGCAGATAAAAGAGGTCAAACCATTCCAGCTGAAATTACAGTTTATCAAGATCGCTCTTTTACTTTTGAGCTTAAATTACCACCTGTGTCTGCCATGATTTTACAATTAATCAAAAAAGACAAAGGTAGCAAAACTCCCAAGACTGAAACTGTGGGCGAGATTACTATGGCTCAAGTACGAGAAATCGCTGAAAAAAAATTACCAGATTTAAATACTAATAATGTTGAAGCAGCCATAAAAACCATTATGGGTACAGCTAGAAGTATGGGCGTCACCGTTAAATAATTTATTATTAAATAAACTTTGTTCCAGCGTCTTCTCTTCCAGACTAGATGCGCTACGAGAACAGCAAGGAGCCACCTTATGGCAACAACCAAAACAACTAAAAAATCTTCTGTTAAAGAGGAAAAAAAGACAGTCGCGAAAAAAACCAAGGCTAGTGAAGCTAAAGTTAAACCTGTTAAAAAAGAGGTAGCAACAAAAGTTGCCAAACCTAAAAAAACTGCAGTTAAAGCAGAAACTAAGACTATTGCCAAAGAAGTAGAAAAAACAGCCCAGCCAAACGAAAAAAAAGTAGCTGGCAAAACTGCTCCTAAAAAAAAGGAAAATAAAGAAGTAGCTAAAAAAACTACTAAAACTGAAAAAACTGGTGAAGATCAAACTGGAGAAACTGAAGAAAAACCTAAAATCGTTAAAATTAAAGCTAAAAAAACCCGCAGTCATAAATATCATGCAGTCCGTGCTAAAGTTGATCGCACCAAATCTTATGATCCCACAGCTGCCATTGAATTAGTCAAAAAACTTTCTTACACCAAGTTTGCTGGTACTATTTCTGCTCATTTAGTGGTCAAAGAAGTTGGAGTTAGCAAAGAAATAACTTTTCCCCACTCCACTGGTCAAACCAAAAAAATTGAGGTTGCTTCAGATCAGACCATTGAAAAAATTGAAGCAGGTAATCTTGATTTTGATATTTTAGTGGCCAGCCCACAGTTCATGGGTAAATTAACTAAATATGCTGCCATTTTAGGACCAAAAGGTTTAATGCCTAACCCTAAAAATGGGACTTTAACTCCTAATCCTGAAGAAAAAGCCAAACTGTTACAAGCAGGCGCTATGACCGTGCGTACTGAAAAAAAAGCTCCTCTCATTCACTTAGTAATTGGCAAAACTGATATGGAAACTAAGCAATTAGCAGCAAACCTTCAAGTTTTAACTCAAGCTTTTAATCAAACCTTAGTCAAGATCACTATTGCTGCTACCATGAGTCCTGGCATCAAAGTCATGATTGAAGAAGTTGAGAAATAGTAACAATGTTGTAATTTTTGATGGCAGAATTAATGATTAATTACTGCCATCATTTTTTTAAGGGTAAATTTTGACTTGCAAAGTCACATTAAGCGCCCCAGCTACTTTTTTCAAAAAAGATATTGAAGGGATTGTTCTAGCATTCTCTACTCTAGAAATAACAGATTGTTTAGTATTGATACAATCTGCTAATTCTTTTTGAGAAAAACCCTTATTTATTCTGGCCTCAATAACCGCCTTGGCAATTTGAAGCTCTGGTGCAGTTTCCTGAAGAGCTTTTCTAAACTGATGATTTTTTAAAAGTAGTTGTTTGTGTTGTACCCAATTCATAAAATAATATTATCACATTTTTGCTATATTAACAGTCCAATATGCATCATGGCTTAACAGTTCTTATTGGTTAATTAGCTTGAGTCTGTTTAATGCAATTTGTAGCTCCCGTTTATCAATTTTTTGTTTCTTTTTAATAAAACCGTGCAAAAGCATAAAAGTTTTTTTTGCCCACAATACAAAGAAAATTCTAAGGAGTTTAACTCCTCAGCGATCAGGCTTTCAGCTTGATCTGCTCCTCTGTCGCTTACGGGGTATTAAACCCCGAAGCTCCACTAAGGGGAATCCCCTTAGAACCCCCATTCTGATTATATTTGATCCCCGCAGCAAGCTGACGGGGTATTTAATCAGAATAAATATTGGAGAATTACCTCTCTGCTTTTCATAATATGTAATTTTCCATTGGTGAATCATGAGTCATATTATTTTTTTGATTAAAATAATAATAATAATACTTAGCAAAACTGACATAATCCTTTAATTTTTGATGCAAATCTTAATTAAGACCAAAAAAACCGCTCTTCCCAGCGGTTTTTTTTATTAAATTTTAGCAAAAAATTAAACTGTAAATTCTGGTTTCTTAATAAACTCCTCAACTGTCATCGCCTCTTGCTTGTGATCATCTCGACTTCTCACATTGACTAGTTGTTGTTCTTGCTCTTTGGCGCCCAAAATTAACATAAAAGGCACTTTTTCTAGTTGAGCATCCCTAATTTTAGCTGACAAAGTCGCACTGTGTTGATCAACCACGACTCTGATATTAGCAGCCTGCAATTTAGTAGCCACTTGATTAGCATACTCTATTTGATCATCAGTAATCGGCAAAGCTTTCACCTGCACCGGAGCTACCCAAACTGGGAAATTGCCAGCAGTATGTTCAATCAACACGCCCATAAATCTTTCTAATGAACCTAACAAGGCTCGATGCAACATAAAAGGCTGTTGCTTCTCTCCATTTTGATCAACATAAAACATATTAAATTTTTCAGGAAAATTAAAATCTACCTGAATAGTGGTGAGCTGCTGTTTGCGGCCTAAAGCATCTTCAAACATAAAATCAATTTTAGGACCATAAAAAGCTGACTCACCTTCAATTCTTTGATAAGGTATCTTTTTTTCAATTAAAGTATTTTCCAAAGCTTCCTCAGCTAGTTGCCACATGTTATCAGCTCCCATATATTTAGTTGTATTTTTTGGATCTCGTACTGATAAACTAATCACAGGATCATTAAAACCAAATTTTGAATAAATAAACTTAGTCAAATCAATTAAGGTTAATAATTCTGCATGCAACTGCTCTGGCGTACAGATAATATGAGCATCATCTTGAGTAAAAGCACGAGGACGCAAAATTCCATTTAACTCGCCTGATTTTTCATAACGATAAACAGTACCCATCTCAGCTAAACGCACTGGTAAATCACGATAACTGTGCATCTGTGAGTTATAAATCTTGACATGGCCAGGACAGTTCATGGGTTTAATCATGTACTGCTCCCCATCAATCTCCATAGGAGAATACATAGAATCACGATAAAAATCCCAGTGCCCAGAAGTTTTCCATAAACCTAAACGAGCAATGTGCGGAGTGGAAACTGGTTGATAACCTTGTTTTAAATAAGTATCAAAAGCAAAATCCATAATCAATTTGCGCAACATGGCACCATTGGGCAAATACAAAGGCAGACCTTGACCAAACTCTTCATCAAACATAAATAACTTAAGCTGATTGCCGAGTTTGCGATGATCGCGTTTTTTAGCTTCCTCTTTTTGCCAAATAAAATGATCTAGATCTTCTTGACTAAAAAAGGCAGTGCCATAAATTCTGGTGAGCATTTTATTTTTCTCATCACCATGCCAATAAGCACCTGCCACTGACAATAATTTAAAAGCCTTAATTTCTTTGGTGGATTGCAAATGCGGACCCTTACATAAATCAACAAAAGATTCGAGCTGATCTGGATCAAACTTGGTTTTAGCTGTTTTTAATAACTGCTCATCATGAGCAATCTGCTCAGCAGTACCCATTAAATACAAGCTCGCCACTTCATCTTCTTTTTCTATTTCCTGAAGCCAATCTAATTTGTATTCATTATCAGCAAAAACTTGACGCAATAAGGTAAGGGGCAGCTGAAGTTGTTTTAATTGCAGATCTTCACTAATAATCTTTTTCATCTCTTTTTCAATTTTTTTAAACATATCAGCGTTGACCGCAAACTCTTCAGGTGTATCAAAATCAAAATAAAAACCTTCCTCTGTAGCAGGACCCATAGCCATAATGATACGCTCTTGACCATACAGTCTTTGCATGGCAAAAGTTAGCACATGCTCGGTAGTATGACGCAAAGCCTGAAGATCATTAGACTTAAGCGGTGAAGAGGCTGGTGAGAGTGAAGGCTGTTGTTGCGACATAGATAAAGTTGAGATAGATAATATGGCGCTATTATAGCAAAATAAAAATAGCTAAGTTAAAACCAATCAGGAAATAATTAAATTAAGGGCAATGTTGACAATCAAAATAAACGATATATATTGTAGGTAACTGATCTCTTAGTATACACTGCTACAAGTTTATAATTATTCTGTCCGCTTAATAATTAAAAATTGAATAGTGCAGATATGTTTTTTAGCTTAGTGGGCAATTTCATCGCTAGCCAACTATCTTCAACCAGCCAATATAGCTGGTTTTTTTGTACTTTTTTTAATCCACTACAACTCTGCAGTCTTAAGAAAAATAGCTTATATTTATATTTAAGTGATGTTTCTTTTTATCAATTAATTCATTAAGAAAGGAGGTAAAAAAATGAAAAGAATTATTATGAGTTTAGCCATGATTGTTATGGTTGGAGCATCGACTATTGCTGCCACCAGAGCATGGTTTACTGATCAAGAAGTGTTGGGCACCAATACTTTGAGCTCAGGTAAATTGAATGTTGATTTAAGAGGCGCCAATGCAGCTGGTATTAATATTCCAGTAGATACTACCCAAACTTTTGAGGGTGGTCTCTTACCAGGAAAAGAGTTTGGTCCCTACGAAGTTCAAGTTTATAATCTTGGCTGGGGCGAAAGTACCACACCAGTTAAATTTAGCTGGACTCAAACCTGGACTGGCGGTAACACCACTCTCTTTGACAATTTATACGTCAAAGTTAGAGAAGGTAACTGTGATTGGTTAGGCGCAGGTTGGTTTGAACCAAACAGTGGTTGGCTCTATGGAGACGCCACAACTTGGTTGCTCTTAAAAAATATGGGTAGAGTTATTTCTGCTTCTAATCTAGGAGTAAATATCACTCGTTGTACTTGGTTTTATTTCAGACTCGATCCTTTAGCAGATAATACTTTGCAAGGGTTGACTACTAAATTTAACCTAGTTCTAGATGCGACTCAGCCAGAAAATCCTGGTTGGAATGAGGCTGGAACATAACTGCTAAGTTATGAGTTTAGCTAAGTTGCACAATTTTTTTTAAAAAATTGATAATTGTGCAACTGACTAAGCTTATATAATCATTAACTGAAGTAATTATGTTTAATATCATAAAAAAAATACTGTATTCTTTGCTGATTGTTAGTTTACTGCTGATGGCAGGCGGAGTCATGGCTTCTGCTCTCAACATCCCCGGTGGTATTAAACTGTTCACTGTGGAATCTGGCTCTATGGAACCAACCATTAAAACTGGTAGCGTGGTGGTGATGAAACCGGCTGATCATTATCAAGATCAAGATATCATTACCTTCAAGGCGGAAAAAGATCGCAACATTAGCAATCCCAGATACACCACTACTCACAGAATTATTCAAACTAAAAATACAGAAGTTGGCACTTTTTTTGTTACTAAAGGAGACGCCAACGATGCTGCTGATCCGGCTTTAGTAGCGAGTGATTTAATTTTAGGTAAAAAAATTTTAGCTCTACCCTATCTGGGCTATCCTATCAGCTTAGCCAAAACTAGAGATGGCTTAATCTTTTTAATCGTCATTCCTGCTACTCTCATTATTTATAGCGAACTAATCAACATTAAAAATGAAGTTGTCAAATTAATTAAAGCTAAAAAAGAAAAAGATAAAAAATCTAAGAAAAAAAAGAGTGCTAAAAAAATGACTCTCAAAGAGCAACTTCAGCAAACAGTTAAAAATTTTAAGGCAATTCTTAAAACTCAACATAGACAGTTAAAAGACCGCCTAACTAAACTTTTTTTTCTCCTGCTGGCAATTATTGCTTTTCAAGTTGGTGATACTGGGGCTTTCTTTAACGATCGCAATAGCGTGAATAACTCCTTCACTGCTGGTTTTTGGGAAGCAGATACGAATGATGGCGCCCCAGAGCTTCAGAGTTTGTCTTTGATGGCACCTAATTCTCAGGCAGTTTTTCAAAGCAACGAATCACCAACTGAGTTGCCACCTCTAATTAACAACGACTCATCATTGGAAGAACCTGGAGAAGTTCAGCCGACAGCTACACCTAGTGCAGCACTTAATCAGACTGGAGCTGATCCAGAAAATACTGGAACTCCAGAACCAACTCCAGCACCAACTGAAGCTCTAGAACCAACTCCAGAACCAACCACAGCCATGACAGAACCAGCAACAGATGAACCAACTGAAATTAATGAATAAATATAAACCACTGTTATTATCTCTCTTTATTTTAGGAGTGTTTATCACTGCCATTGATGCTTCCCAAGCTGCTGATGCCAATGTTATTTGTAGCGATAGTTGTTCTAGTATTGGTTCCCCTCTCTTTAGCGAGGCCAATATGGCTCCAGGAAAATCTGTCACCAAAACCTTAGAAATAAAAAATGACAGAACTCAGCCCATTCATATTGCTCTGGTCACTACTCAACAAGCCGGTACTGATGATGCTTTTTTAGATAAAATTAATGTACAAATCGTACAACAAGGAGGTTTAAGTAAATTTATTAATACTCTCAAACAACTTTTTTTAACCGAAGTTTCTTTAGGAACTATAGCCAGCAATACTATCAGCACCTATGATATGACTCTTAGTTTTGATCAAAATGCTGACAATAATTATCAAGGTAAGGTTGCTAATTTTGACCTGGCCATTAATATTTCTGGTGAAGATCAAACTCAAACTATCACCAGCATACAAACAAGCTCAAGCACTGATGAAAATAATGACGATGATGATAATGATGATGAAGGAGCAGTTTTAGCAGATACTGTTGGAACTGGTTTAGGAGCTGCTATTTTAGGTGCCATAGATAAAATGGAGTATCAGTTGTTTGAAGAAGAGTCTCCAGAAAACGCTAATCTGCCAACCGAGGTTGCTACTCTAGGTGAAGTTGCTGGTGTTCACACTGTACTTTGCCCTTTCTGGTGGATTGTGCTCATTGCTCAAACCATCATTTTGGCAGGTCTTTATTATTTGTCCAAAAGAAATAAAAATAAAACAGCTAGCTGGTGGTTAATGACAGCCATTGTCGTTTTATTAGGCAATTTAGTAGATTGGTATGCTCATACTCACTGGTTTGAGCCAAGTACTATGTGTCGCTATGAATTATTACTGGCCACTGCTTTAGCTTTAAGCCAAACTGGGTTACTTGATTGGATTGCCAGACTTCGAGCAAAAAAAACTCAACCTAGCTAAATTCACTATTTTTTTCACACAATTTTAGATTTCTC
>CAZTBN010000017.1:0-2726 GCA_964611955.1 uncultured Pseudomonadales bacterium
AGTTTGTTTTTCTCTTAAAATTTCTTGGTAGGTTAGGGTTTCAACTTGACTTTCTTGCTGTAAGGCTTGTTGTTTGAGCTCTCTTTTTTTCTTAGCCTCATCTTGTTTCTTTTGGGCCTGTAATCTTTTTTGTTTAAATTTATCAACTCTACCTTGGCGGTCAACAAACTTCATCTCACCAGTAAAAAATGGGTGACATTTATCGCAAATATCAACCTCGATTGTTTCTAGAGTAGAACCAGTAGTAAAAGTATTGCCACAGCTGCATTTAACAGTTGCGTCATTGTGCCAAATAGGATGTATGTTGCTTTTCATAACGAATGGTAATTATAACATAAATTTTTTTTTATGAACAAGGTTATTAGCAATGAGTTCTTTTCTCAGCTACTATGACTCCTATTAAGATGATCAATAAACCAACAATCTGTTGAGTATAAACTGTTTCGTGTAGTAGTAACATTCCTAGGGGGAGATAAATTAGTGGTTGCAAATAGGTAAAGACACTGGCTTCGGAAACCTCAATTTTGTCTTGCCCTTTTATATAAAAGATGGCGCCAATAATAGAACCAAAAGTTGCCATATAAATAGAGGCAACTTGTACAGCCGGATAAGACCAGTCCTGACCAATCTGAGTGAGAAGCAAACCTAAATGGCCTTGACTAATAAAGAGATTAATCAATAAAAAACCTATTAAACCAACTACAAAACTTACTGCGGCAGTTAAGGTGGTATTAATAGAATGATAATATTTTTTAGCTAAGACACAGTACAAAGCATTCATTATGTTATAGATAATAATCAACATATTTCCATTAGAAGACATCTCTGTTTGAGGACCACTGGTAGTCGTAATAATTAAGATCGAGCCCAGTAGCGATAAAAATAAGCCTAGCCATTCCCAGCGTTCTTGTCTTTCTCTTAATAAAATAATACCAGCTAGAGTAATGAAGAGCGGCCCACTACTACTAATTAAACTAGCTTCAATCGCTGATGTTTTTTCCAGGCCTAAATAAAGAATACTTAAAGAAAATACGGTACCAAAAAGCTCAATTAAAATAATTTTAATGAGGTGGTTTTTTTTAAGTTTAAGGCGATTTTTGTATAAATAGGGGAGAGAAAAAAACACACCAGCAATTAGATAACGATACAGTAAAAATCTAAAAGGAGTGGTAAAAGCAAAAGCAGGTTTAACAATAATTAACGCCGCGCCCCAGCACAAGGTGCTGATAAGCATAAACAGATAAGCTTGCCTTCTGTTTTTTTGGGCAGTTTTCTTTCTCATCTTAAGATTGTAATAGTTTAATCGCTTGTTCAATGCTAAGCTGTTGCTGTTCTCCTGATGCCATGTTTTTCAGTGCCACTTGAGATTTTTTTTGTTCATCTTCGCCAATCACCATGGTCCAGGGAATATTTTTTTGATTAGCTAGTTTAAACTGTTTACCTAGTTTATCTAAAACAGGGTAGAGCTCAGCAGCAATTTTAGCCTGACGCAGTCGAGCAATGGCGTTAAGCGAATCTGGGACGGTGGCTTCACTAAAAAGTGTGACCAAAACTTGGCTGGCAGTGTTAAATTCTGGAATTAAATTTAAGCTGACTGCTGCCTCAACAGTACGATCAAAACCAAAAGCAAAACCAACTGCTGGCATTTTGAGTTGTCCCAATTCCTCAATTAAATTATCATAACGGCCGCCACCACCCAAGGAACCGACATTATATTCGGGCAAAGTAATTTCGCAGATCATGCCAGTGTAGTAATCCAAACCTCTGGCTAGAGTGGGGGAGTAAACCAAAGATTTTTTGTCTACTCCTAAGGCAACTGCTTGTTGCATAATGTTTTCGAGTTTATCATTGGGTTGCAAAGATTTAATAGTGTCAAGAATTTTTTGAACAGTTTTTGTATCCAAACCTTTATTGACCAACTCGGCAATTAAGTCTGAGGCTGATAATTTTTCCAGTTTATCTAAAGTTTGAATAATACTTTGCACCGATACTTGCTCGGTAGCAAATGGTTGGAGTGTGTTGACTAGCAACTCTCTGTCATTAACCAAAATTTTAAGATTGGTAAAACCAATATTAGTGTAGGCGCTATAAACACAAGCTAAAATTTCAGCATCAGCCATGCTAGAGCTAGTGCCAAAAATATCAAAATCACATTGAGTAAACTCGCGAAATCTGCCTTTTTGTGGTTTTTCAGCTCTAAACACATTCTGAATTTGATAGCGTCGAAAAAATTTAGGTAAGCTATTTTGATATTGAGCTAAAATGCGTGCTGTAGGCACTGTTTGATCATAGCGTAGTCCTAATTTTCGTTCTCCTTGATCAGTAAAAGTGTAGATTAACTTATCAGTTTCTGTGCCATATTTACCGAGTAATAACTCAGCATACTCCAAAGTGGGAGTTTCCATGGGCTCAAAAGCAAACAGTTTAAATACTGCCAAAATTTTGGCTAGGACATAGTCTCGCTGACGTTTTTCTTGGGGAAAAATATCACGAAAACCTTTTAATGTTTGTAGTGGTTGATTAGAATTTTTGTTCATAATAGATATAGATTATATAGGAACTCTAGAAATTATGAAAAGTCAAAAGAAATAGCTAACCAGACGAAAATTAAAACGTGATAAAATTGTGTTGTAAGAAGAATGAGAATAAGGGCTTGTAGCTCAGTTGGCTAGAGCGCTGCTATCGCATAGCAGATGTCAGGGGTTCGATTCCCCTCAAGTCCACAG
>CAZTBN010000017.1:2826-13891 GCA_964611955.1 uncultured Pseudomonadales bacterium
GCATGTCGGACGATAACTCGCCAACATTTAAGATTACCTAATAAGAAATTTAACAGTTGAGAATTGAGCTATTCGCTTTTAACCAGAGATTTAACAATCAAGGCAGTATTAGTGGCTGATTGATCATCTGCATCTACGTCTATTTGTCCGACCACAATAATTTGCATATCTTCAAAAAGATCATTTTTTGAGATGGCATTATCATCACCATCTAAATACTGCGTGTTGCTATTAACTACTATTTGTAGTTCTTGATTATCTTTTCTACTTGTGAGAGTGATGGTTTTAGTGTCAATTGAGGTTAAAGAGCCCACCGCTACTAATTGCGCTTGAGGAGCATAATCTTGAGTTAAAATTAAAATCTTCATGGGGGTGAAAGCATCTTTTTCTTGATAGCCTAAAACTAGAGCCGAATCTTCAATAGAAATGTCTTTCACGGCCAGAGTTTTATTATTTTTAATGAGCTGAGGTTGGTCGTTAAGAGGCACGATGTGAGGTCCTTTATTAGTAGAGAGGGTAATGGCTTCTTCAGAAACACGCTCGACTCGACCGACAAAGCCACGTTTAGTTTGACTTGCGGTCGTAGTGTAGTCAGTATTATCGGTTTGTTCCTCTACTGCTTTTTCAATGCGATCTTTTAAGGCTTCGGTAGTGGCTGGATTAACTTCATCTTCAGCCGTGGCTTCTTCTTGAGCTAAAACAGAATTGCCTAAAAATAGCACCGCGATGGTTAAGATTATTAATAGTAAGTTAAAGATTTTTTTATTTTTTAAATTCATGATAGCCTGACTGTTAATTTATCCATTATTATCGCTGTCTTCTTCCTCAATCTCAGATGTTAACTCGCTTTCCAGTTCTTGATCATAAACAACGACAGTTCTTTCTACCACATATTCTTCACCATCATTGTCAATGGCGTAAATTCTAATAATATTAGCGAGTTTTTGCAGATTAATTTCTTTAGAAAAATTGCCAGTTTCATCAGCTTGAGTTAGGATCGGCTTATCGTTTACAAAAATAACCACAAAAGCTTGGGGTAAAGTTTTACCAGTCACATCAGTGGTAGTCTCAGCAGTAATAATCTCATCTTCTGGGCTATAAATGGTGAGTTGGCCGCTAGCATTGCTATCTGGCTCAGTTTCAGTTTTTTCCAGTTGCTCCATGGTCGTAGTCACTTGTTCTTGTTCAGTGGAGCGTTGAGAATAGTAAATTCCATAGGTAATAAATAAACCCATGACTAGTCCAACTAATATTGCAAAAATAAATTCTTTTTTCATGACTAGTTACATTATAACCGATTTGGCAAATTATATGGTTCAAGAGTTACTAGAACGTTATATTAATAGTTTTTATGATTGCAATCAAACTCTAGCTTGGTACAATCGATACACTGATATTTTTTTAATTTTTACTTAACTATTTATAGATATTTAGAAAGGTAACAATACTATGATCATTAATTACTACGGACATTCTTGTTTCAAACTCAAGGGTAATGATGGATCAGTGGTCACTGATCCTTATTCTAGTTATGTGGGTTTTGATTTACCTAATTTAAGTGCTGATATTGTGACAGTTTCACACGATAATCCGGCTCATAATAATTTTAAGGCTGTTAGCGGCACAGCTCGGCGCAATAACCCTTTTATTATTCAAAAACCAGGAGAATATCAAGTTCAGGGAGTGTCTGTATTTGGTGTAAAAACCTTTCAGGATGATCAAAAGGGCTCAATTAGGGGAGAGAACTATATTTTCAGTATTTTAAGTGATGGACTTAGGGTCTGTCATTTAGGTGGTTTGGGTCATCATTTGGATGAAAAAACTGTTGCTGAGATTGGTTTAGTTGATATTTTGTTTTTGCCAGTCGGTGGTTATTTAGGGATTGGTTTAAAAGAAGCGATCAATATTGCTCATTCCTTGGAACCCAGTATTGTGATCCCTATGACTTACAAATTACCAGAGCACAGTAGTACTAGTTTTGCTGATCTTAAGTCATTAGAAGAGTTTTTAAAAGTCTATGAAGCTGAGCCACAGCCCATTGATAAGCTCAACATTTCTAGAAGTAACCTGCCAGAGGAAATGGAGTTAGTGATCTTGAATAAGTCTTAACATTTGATTAGACTGATACATAGAATAAGGTCAATCATCCTTATTCTCTTCCTGCCTATATTAATATTGAATCATAATTATTGCTGATTAAGGATATTGTTTATCCTGAGGCAGTTGTTAATTTTTTAACTTGGTTTTATGGCCATGCTTGCTCTAAAATAATAATTCATAAAATTATGGATCCAAAAATACCACCCCACGATCTTGATGCTGAGCAATCTGTTTTAGGTGCAATTTTAATTGATGAAGAGGCGATTATTAAAGTTTCTGATTATATTAAACCAGATAGTTTTTATGATCGTAGCCATCAACTCATTTACGAAAGTATGGTGCAACTTTATGAGTTGCGAGAAGCGATTGATGTCATCACTCTTACCAATCAATTGAAAAAGAATCAGGTTTTAAAAAGAGTTGGTGGAGCTAGTGCCATTGCCAAACTGTCCAATCAATTTTCAACCGCTGCCAATGCCGAAAGTTATGCGCGCTTAATTAAAGAATATTACATTAAGCGCCAGTTGATTTCATTGGCCAGTGCCATGAGTGATCTCTCATTTGATAGCAGCAAAAGTGCCCAAGATGTTTTGGATATTACCGAATCAAGAGTTTTCAAGGTTTCTCAAACTCATTCTAGTCAGGTTTTTGTGCCTTTAAAAGATACCTTAGTAGAAAGTTTTGAGCGTTTAGATGAGTTACAAAAAAATGAAGGTGAGTTGCGGGGAGTGCCAACCGGCTATCAAGATTTAGATGATTTGTTAGCTGGGATGCAGAAGTCAAACTTGGTGATTTTGGCAGCCAGACCAGGTATGGGTAAAACTGCTTTTTCTTTGAATATGACTCAGAATATTGCTGTCAAATATAAAAAGAAGGTTGGCTTTTTTTCCTTGGAAATGAGTAAAGAAGAGTTAGTGGATCGTTTATTAGTCTCTCAGGCAGACATTGATGCTTGGAAATTAAAAACCGGTCGTCTTAATCAGCAAGACTTTTTAAAAATCTCCGATGCTATGGGCGTATTAGCTGAAGCTAATCTTTTTATTGATGATACACCAGGTTTAAGCATTTTTGATATGAGAACCAGAGCCAGAAGGCTAATGTCTGAAAATGCAATTGATATTTTGGTAGTTGATTACTTGCAACTGGCTCAAGGTAGAACTAAAGATAATCGCGTGCAAGAAGTTTCAGAAATCTCTCAAGGTTTAAAAAATATTGCCAGAGAATTAAAAATTCCTGTGCTGGCGCTGTCACAACTGTCTCGTGCGGTTGAGAGTAGGGGCGAAAAAACTCCCCAACTTTCAGATTTAAGAGAATCTGGAGCGATTGAGCAAGACGCTGACGTGGTCATGTTTTTGTATCGCAAAGATGAAGATCTGAGAGAACAGGTTTCTTTAAAAATTGCTAAACATCGCAATGGACCTTTGGGAGAAATTGAGCTCTTCTTTAGGGGAGATAGAATTAAGTTTTATGGTATGGAAAGTAAAACTAGTTAGAGTTTAGCGAAATTATTGAGGCGAAATTCCAAATAACAGAAAAATTAAACTAGTTGAAACAGCCACAATCATTAAAAATAGACCTAAATATGATTTGGTATCTTGTTTAATATTTTTAGTTTCAGGATTATCAGTAGCGATTAAAATAATGATCGAAATGACAATCCAAATGCCAGCTCGTAGTACAACTGACCAAACACTGGTCATATCAAATAAATTGTAAGCAAAAGTTTGCAGGAAATTCATATTTTAATAATGCTGGAATTACTAGCAAAATGCAAGTGTTATTGGTAGAATATAGCCAGATTTCTGGCTGAGTTATGTTAGAAAGTGCTCGCCGCGGTGGCGGAATTGGTAGACGCGTGGGTCTCAAAAACCCATGAGTTCACGCTCATGTGAGTTCGATTCTCACCCGCGGCACAGTTTTAACAGCCATAATAACTATTATTATTATCATGATTCCTACCCTCATTAGCATTGGTGCTTTTCATTTACAAACTATCAGTGTTTTTGAAGCTCTGGCTTTTTTTGCAGCAGCTTTAGTTTTCTGGCGTCGCGCTAAAGAAGAAAGCTATTTCGAAGCTAAAGTTTTTGATGGTTTTTTACTCTCTTTTATCGTGGGCTGGCTAAGCGGTAGGGCAGGCTATGTACTGTTTAATTGGTCTCAGTTTGGCATCGATGTTCTGAAATGGCTGAATGTGGTTCATTATCCTGGCAATCATTTATTTAGTTTTCTGATTGGTGCTACTGTTTATTTATACTTTTATGCTAAAAAACAAAAATGGGATGAGTTTGAAATTTTGGACTGGTGGTCGCAATCTTTATCAACAGGATTGCTGTGGCTGAGCATTGGTTCATTTTTGGCTGGCATTGGCTTTGGTCATGCTACCAATTTACCTTGGGGCATTGTGTTTCCTGGAGTTTTCGAGCCCAGACATCCAGTGCAAATTTATTTTGTGATTTTTTATCTTGCCATGTTTAAATTATTAGATTGGCTGGAGTTTAATTATCGTAGTTTTGAATGGTATCGATCAGGTAAAAAAACAGCTCACACTGGTTTTTTATTCATTACTTTTGTGATGAGCTATGCGCTTTTTGCACTATTAGCCGGCTTAGTCCAGCCAGCCCAGTTAACAATTGGCACTTTAGTGCTTGATGGGCTAGTTTATTTACTGGTGCTGTTTTTTGGCTTATATTTATTATTGTTGCGAGCAAATAGATCATTTTTTTCTCTACAAGAAAAGAAATTTTTTGCTATTAAAAAATAATGGCTGATCTTCTTAACTCTCCAGTTCTAAATCAAATTCAGGTTGTTTATGAGGATGAGCACTTGCTGGCGATTAATAAACCAGCGGGAGTGGTGGTTAATGAGGCTAAAACAGTTACAGAAGCAACCATACAGGGTTGGATGAGACATAGATTAGGCGAAGAGCAGGGGATAGCCAGTATTATAAAAAATCGTCAGCACTGGCAAGCTTTGGTACCAACAGATTTTAGTGATCAGTTTGGTAACCCTGAGGAGATTTTCCAGTTGCGACAGGGGATAGTGCATCGTTTAGATAAGGATACCAGCGGAGTGTTGTTGTTAGCAAAAGATCCTGGCACATTGGTTAATCTGTTAGCTCAATTTAAAAACAGACAAACCAAAAAAAAGTATCTTTGTCTGGTGCATGGCAAGTTTAAAGTAGCATTATCATCGATTGATCTGCCGATTGTTAGGTCTAATTTGAATCGAGCCAAATTTGCAGTAGCTATAGATGGTAAACCAGCACTGACTTATTATCGAGTTGTAGATTATTTTTCACACATAGACGAAACTCAACTTAAACAAATTAACCAGAAAATTAAACTTAAAGATCTGAGAAGATATCAGCAAGGTTTTTCTTTATTAGAATGTCTGCCCAAAACCGGTAGAACTCACCAAATTAGAGTACATTTGGCTCATATCAAACATCCTTTAGTTGCTGATACAGTTTATGGCGGAGAAAAGAGAAGTCAACTTGATAAAACTTGGTGCCCGAGACAATTTTTACATGCTGCTGAACTTCAATATTGTTCTCCTCAAACAGGCAAAAAACAGGTGGTTAAGGCAGAGTTAGCTCAGGATTTGCAACTGGCGTTAAAACTCCTTAATAAATAAAAATTCCTCTTGCATTTATTATTGGTTAGTGTAAAATTCTTTTAAAGATTTATAAGTATTTAATATGTATTTATAAATCAATACAGCTAAAGCATTTGTTTTGCTTTTGCTACCAAGAAACAATCTCTTAAGGAGAAGAAACCAAGTTAGCCAAAGTAAAGCAAGTGCTTTTTTTAATATCAAAATCAATATGTCATCAGAATTTTTACAGCAACTAGGGATTCCAGACGAAATTGATAAACATCCAAATAAAATTCATGAATGGTTACTAAACCATCAAGAATTTTTGAGAAATATTGATCAAGATTTATATGAGGATTTATTAAAAGATTTATATAAAGATTTATTAATTGTGATGTGTATGGGTGAAAGTAAAGGTGCTCGCTTTAGCGCCATGTTAGCTTTGATTGCAACTTTTCAGAATCGTAGAGAATGTGATGGGCAAGAATCTAGGTCAGCCGAAGCTGATAAAGTGGCGCGCCACAAGCTACCTAAAGAAGAAGATTTAGAAAATCCCGTTATTTATGTTGCGCAAGACGTGATGTTTATTGATGAAGCAGGAAATCCTGTTCATAAGCCTAAATCAATTGAAAAAGCCGACATAAAAAGAGAACTAATGGCTTTATTGCATAGAAATAATGACAAGGAGTTAATTGAATTAAAGTTAAGAATTGGATTGGCAGTTGGCACTAGTCAGCTAAGAGGGATGTCTTTTTACGAGATTATACATTTTACATTAACCTCTTTTTCAGAAGAAGAGATAGATAAATATGTTGAGCAGATGAGCGTTTCCTTATTAAAGCAGACTAATGGGGCTTGTCGTTGGGAAATGCCACCTTTTATTAATCATGTTGTACAAATTGCAGGAATTAATAAAAATAATCAAAAATTTGATGATATGCTAGATAGTTTGGCTTTAGCTGTGATGGCAGTCTATCCGGGATATCTATTGCAGATTATTGAGGCGATAAATTTTTTAATCAATAGCTCAGAAGTAACCTGGATAAATCACGGCTGTGATCCAGATAGCACCAGCATTGGTCCTGAGTAATATTGACCTTTTTCTGTTAAACTTTATTTATATGCCAGAACCATTAAGCATCCCAAATAATTGCGAAATCGGTGGCCATGTTTCCATCAGTGGTGGCATTGATCAAGCAGTGCAACGTGCGGTAAATATTGGGGGCAACTGCATGCAGGTTTTTTCGGGAAGT
The DNA here is from genome assembly GCA_964611955.1 of uncultured Pseudomonadales bacterium. GTDB lineage: Bacteria > Patescibacteriota > Microgenomatia > UBA1400 > PJMF01 > CAYVBW01. Next base: position 9,774 of record CAZTBN010000017.1, read on the forward strand.
CCTCGGTCTTGGCAACGCCCTGAAGTTGATCAAAAGAGCCTCAAAAAAATGTTTGCAATCAAGCAAGAACTGGGCTTTAAGTCAATCTTTACTCACACATTGTATTTAATAAATTTAGCATCTGAAAAACAGGCCTTAGTGACCAAATCTATTCGGTCACTTATTTTTGATCTTCAGTTTGACAGCTTGGTGAAAGGTTCGGGCGCTATAGTACATTTAGGCAGTCATCAAGGACGAGGTTTTACAGCTGTCAGAACTCAACTGGTCAAGACTTTGCAGGACATACTTAAGCAGACACCTCCAGATAGCAGATTGTTAATTGAAAATTCTGCTGGGCAACAGGGTAAGATTGCTTCTGAGTTAACTGAGATAAAATGGCTTTTAGATGAACTTCACTCGAGCAGAGTAGGCTGGTGTGTTGATACTTGCCATGCTTTTGCAGCTGGTTATCCTTTGGTTGCTAGTTCTGATTATTGCCAAACTTCAGTAAAAAAAGATTTAGTAACTACTATTAAAGAGTTACAACTAGCCGAGTCACTCAGCTGTATACATGTTAATGATAGTAAAACTCCCTTTAATGGCAGTAATGATCGTCATGAAAATATTGGTCAAGGTTTAATTCCATCAGCTGATTTACAAAATTTTTTACGCCATGACTTGATTAAAGGCATCCCAATTATCACCGAAGTTCCAGGCATGGATGGCACAGGTCCTGATCAAGCTAATATCACCAAAATAAAAAAATTAGTTGGAGTGTAATTCATTATCACTCGTTTAAAGTTTCATTTTTAAGGTTTTCGTGTTATACTTCTAGGTTCAATAGGAGATATTTATATTAATTAAGCCTGTTTAACTTTTCTCCTAGTCCTGAATTCAAGTTAAACAAGCAGCTCTGTGACTTTTTTGACAATTGCGCAGACAAATAAGGACAAATATTATGGCAGAAATTAACCTTTCTAATTTACCAGACAAAGCTCCTGACTATGATCTTAGAGATTTGCTAGAGGCAGGTTGTCATTTTGGGCATCAACGTAACAAATGGAACCCAAAGATGGCAGAGTATATCTATGCAGATAAAGAAGGCTTTCATGTTTTTGATTTAGCTAAAACTGCAGAGCAACTTAAGCTTGCTTATAACTATTTTTATCAGTTAGGTAAACAAGGTAAGAGAGTGATTATGGTGGGTACGAAACGCCAAGCCAGAGAAATTGTAGAAGCAGTGGCTAAAAAGTCAGAATTAATGTACATTTCCTCTCGTTGGTTAGGAGGATTTTTAACCAACTGGGAGCAAGTGAAAAAATCTCTTGATCGTTTAACTGACATGAAAGCTAAATTCGCCAATGGCGAATATGATGCCTTCACCAAATTTGAACAGGCTCAACTTAAAAAAGAGGTTACTAGATTGGAGAGATTTTTCGCAGGTATTAGTGATTTAACTTCTCCTCCAGATGTGCTTTTTATTGTTGATCCAATTAGAGAAAAAATTGCAGTTAAAGAAGCTATTTTAACTAATGTGCCTGTAGTGGGTATGGTTGATACTGATGGTGATCCTGAATTACTTGATCTAGTTATCCCAGCTAATGAAGATGCTAGTAAGAGTATCGAGTTTGTAGTAGAACAGATTGGTCAAGCTTATTTAGCTGGTAAAAATAGCTAAACTTTAGCATAAAATTAAATAATAAATATTTATATTGACATGACTCAAACAAAAATTAATGCCCAAGTTATTAAAAAATTACGCGACGCCACTGGTGCTCGAATGATGGATTGCAAAAAGGCTTTAGAAAAAACAGCAGGTAATTTTGACCAAGCCATTAAAGCAGTTGAGGAGGCTGGTTTAGCTCGTGCTGAAAAAAATCAGGATCGAGCAACTACTGCCGGTACCGTAGCTAGTTACGTACACAACAATGGCAAAATTGGTGCTTTAGTAGAGATCCAATGTGAAACTGATTTTGTGGCTAAGAATGAAGAGTTTCAAACTATGGCTAAAGATATTGCCATGCAGGTAGCTGCTATGAATCCTCAAGATGTTGCTGAGTTATTGGCTCAAGATTTTATTAAGGACGCCAGTGTCACGGTTGAAACCTTGATTAAATCTTTAAGTGGCAAAACTGGTGAGAAAATGCAGCTTAAACGCTTTACCAGATTAGAATTAGGCAATTAATTTTAAGCGCTTCACAGTATTATTACAATTTACAATGAAAGATTTTGTTCTGAAGTCATCTGCCCGCAAGAATAAAAAATCTTTTCTAGGAAGCCTCACAGCACTGGGATCTCACTTAATTGGCGCGATAAAAACTTCTTTTATTGTTTTTGGTTTTTGTATTTTTGCCATCTTTTTATTATGGCTTGTTTTACCTCAGTTCATGTCTGTTAATAAAAACATAAATATTGTATTCATTAACCAATTAAATGACTCTCATAAAGATGAAATTTTATTTGCATCATTAGATGCAGAATCTGAGCAATTCAAGCTGTTTCAGTTACCTGAAAACTTTGAAGTTACGCTTTTTAATCTGACACAAAAACAACAACAAACTCAACAGCTGGGAGTTTTATTAGATCCAGAAAAAATAGCTGATCTCACCACAACTCAGTGGTCTTGGCTAACTAAAAGAGTAGTAACTCATCAAGCAAGAGTTTCTTTTACAGAAAATATCACTAAGTCAGCTGTGGTTAGTGCTTTATTTGATGATCTGTTGTCTAATTTAAATCTGACCAATTTTGCTGATGTGATTGAGAAATTAAAGTTTATAGCTTATGTTAGAAAAGCAAACTTTGAGTTTATTAACTTGACAGATGAACAGCTACCAAGCAACTCAGTTTTGCCCAATGCTTGCTGTGCTGCGGTGATTAATACGACTAATATCTCGGGATATGCCCAAAGTGTCACTGATCTGTTAGAAACCAGTGGGGCGCGGGTGATTAGGGTTGATAGCAGCGATCAGGATGAAGCAGTAGAGCAGACTCAACTAGCATTTGATCCTAGCAAACCAGAGTGTGCCAGCTTGGTCACAATTCTGCAACAGCATCTTTTTATCCATGCTCCTCAAACTATTGATCCAGAAAAAACTCAGTCATTACTAAATCGCTATCGAGCTGATTTAGTTATCTTGTTGAATACAGACCAATTATTTTGGGGAAACTCGCTTCAATAAAAACTTACCCAAAGCACGCTATTATTTAAGGGTGATTAAGTTTAATCAAACTCTTCATCATCATCTAACTCAACTAATTCTTCGTCATCTTCATCATTCAGTCCTCTAATCGGATTTTCTTCATCGCTATCTTGAGCTAAATACTCGGTTGATAAATCTCCTAGTAACTCAGTTTGAGATTGTTTGCTAATCGGAAATGAGGTAGTACCTTGATTAACTGGAGAAACCTTGAGTTCTTTGACTAAAATACGACAGTTACTTGTTTCTGGATTCACTGAATGAATTGCACATTGATACTCGTTACCACTATTAATTAATTTAATTAATCGTGCTGAAATTTCTTGAGGCAGAGCGCCTAAATAATTAATTTTTGTTTCATCGTCTTCATCAACTAAATAAGCTGAAATGAGTTCTTTTTTAGGTTGCAAGCAACAAGCTTGACCAACTGAGGCAGAGTTTAAGACTTTTTTGTCAGCAGCTCTAATCAGTTCAATAATTTGTGCTTTGCCAGGCTCCTCAATATAAGGAGAGCTTTTACCAAAGTTCACAACCGGATTGGTACATCTTTTTTGTACTCTAGTTAAATTTTTACTAGCAATTTTATTGTGTTTATCGATTTCCAGAACTTGCTTAAGATATTTTTCTGCGACCTTGATATGACCCAGTTGCATTCTAGCCAAAGCCAGACGATTTAAAGCACCGATATTATGGAAATCTATCTCAAGAATCTCCTCATTAATTTTAATGGCTAAGTTCCAGTCTTTATTTTTTGCTGCTTCAATAGCTTGTTTGATAAGTGGGGCAATGTTTTGCATAGCTTGATAAGTTATTAAGATTTGATATTCTATCAGTTTTTGTCAAAGAATACTTATTTTTAGGTAACTTGTCAAGCACAATAAAAAGTTATTCCCTAAAATGAGAGAGTAGAGGTATAATCAAACTTACTAGAACTGAACGAAT
>CAZTBN010000018.1:0-13309 GCA_964611955.1 uncultured Pseudomonadales bacterium
TAATGTTTATCAATTAGCTCAATCCTCACAAATAACCAGGGGAGTTTTTTTGTAAGGAAAAAAGGCAATATGAATCAAAACAATATTTATCAGTTACCCAAGATATCATTTTTGAATGGTAAACTTTGGCCTTATCTTTCTGAAGAACAAGTGCGCATTCATTATTCTGAGCACCATCGCGCTTATGTTAAAAATGCCAATAAACTATTGTCAGACTTACAAAACGCTCATCAAAAAAAAGAAGCTACTAACTTTAACAGTTTCTATAAATCTCTAACTTTTAATGTTAGCGGCCACATCTTACATAGTTTGTTTTGGGAAAATCTGACTGCGCAAGCAGGTACTCTGCCACCAGAATCACTCACAGCAGTGATTACTCACAACTTTAAAAATTTGACTCAATTTAAACAAGAATTTATTGCTGCCGGAACAACTATTGAAGGCTCTGGCTGGGTAGCACTCACTTATAGTCCTGAAACTGATCGTTTGATAATACTACAAATAGAAAAGCATCAAGTGAATTTAATTGCCGATCATAAACTGTTACTGGTAGTTGATGTGTGGGAACATGCTTATTACCTAGATTATCAACAACGCCGAGATCGTTATCTTAACGCTATTTGGGAAATTATTAATTGGCAAGTGGTGGCTGATAGACTCAAGCAGGCGCAAACTTAAATTATTACTGAGTTATCTTCATCATCAGAACCATCTTTGAGCACATATAAATCCTGTTGGTAGGTACTCTCGCCCACTTTCATGGCTTCACCTTTAAGAACTTTTTCTAAAGGCCGACAGGCAAAACAGCCATCAGGTCCATTAGGACATTTAAAATGATTTAATTGTCGAGCCAGCTTAATTTTTTTAGCAATAGTTAAAATTTTTTCCTGAGCTTGATTTGCGTCTGGTAAAACTTGCTTAACTGGAGCATCATCAGTTTCTAAATACCAATAACTAGCACCGATCACTTTTCTTTTTTGAACATTATTGACCAACAACAAATAAATCGGTAATTGTAAAGACTGAGCATCTTCTTTTTTTTGGCCAGATTTAAAATCAACAATATTAACTGCGTCTTGATCAGGTAAATATTCTAACCAATCAATTTTGCCACATAAAATAATATTTTCTGGCTCTGAGAGCCAATAGAATGGTAGGTCTTGTTTAATTTTGACTGCCAATCTTTCAATGGGACCGGGATTTTTCATCACTCTTTGTAACATTTGTCTGCCTCTTTCTTGATAATGATGCTCTGTGTCATCATTAAAAAAGCCTCCCTTTTCTCCAGCCACTTTTTTCCATTTTTCATCAAATGCTTGCACTATCGATTGCATAAATCTTTTTTCTACTGGCAAAACTGACAATGACTCTAAAACTTCATGCACAACTTGCCCCAATGATAATGAGGGACTGATTAATTGAATTTTATGACCAGTCACAGGATCACGATAAATATTATTAAGAAAATAAGCACGCGGACACTGCAAAAAATCTCTGATTGAGGAATGGGAAACCCAAGTGGCGCTGAATTTATCTTGTGGCATAATACTGCTAAATCATATCATATTAGCAAACAAGTCTAGTGATTGAGCCACAATCCTGCTTATGCTATTGTTGATAAGTAAGATTAATATCTCTAAAAGTTAACTACTAAGCTAAAAATGATCAACAATAATAATGAACCTTTAAATCTAGCCCAACAACTTGCATTGGGCAGTGAAGCAGAAAAACAGCAGGCTTTTCTCACTATCAAGGAACTGGCTCAAAACAATCAGATTTTTCCAGCTTCAATTAATAATTTGTATTTACAAAGAGCACAAGGAAAAATTCAAAGTGACTTTACAGTGCCAGCGATTAATATCAAGGGTTTAACTTTTGCTATGGCTCGTGCAATTTTTAAAACAGCCTTGAAAAATAAGATTGGGGCTTTTATTTTTGAGTTGGCTCGATCAGAAATATCATACACGCAACAATCGCCTCAAGAATATGTTGGTTTAATTTTAGCAGCTGCTGTGGCTGAAAAGTTTGTCGGCCCAGTTTTTATTCAAGGTGACCATTTTCAATTTAAACCGCAACCAGATTTAAGTAATTATCAAACGGAACTTCAAACCATTAAAGAATTATCTTTAAAAGCGATTGAGGCTGGTTTTTATAATCTTGATATTGATGCCTCAACTTTGGTTGACTACAGCCAAGCACTAGTTTCAGATCAGCAAAAAAATAATTTTGAGGCTACTGCTAAATTAGTTAATTTTATTCGACAACATCAACCCGCTAATCTGGAAATTTCTTTAGGTGGAGAGATTGGTCATATTGGAGGTAAAAACTCAACTGCAGAAGAATTGCAAGAATTTATGTTGGGGTTTAAGCAAAATCTTAACCCAGGATTAACTGGCTTATCAAAAATCTCAATTCAAACCGGCACTCAACACGGAGGCACAGTGTTAGCTGATGGAAGTTTACAAGCAGAGTCACTAGATTTTAATACCTTAGCCACACTATCCATGTTAGCTCAAGAATATGGCATGGGGGGAGCAGTGCAACACGGTGCATCAACTCTACCAGAACAGTGTTTTTCACAATTTCCTCAAGTTAAAACTCTTGAAATTCACTTAGCCACTGAGTTTCAAAATATTATTTTTGATCATCCTGACTTTCCCAGTGAATTAAAAACTGAAATGTATCGCTGGCTAGATACAAATAAAGCTGATCGAAAACAGCCTGGCCAAACTCAAGCTCAATTTTATTATAAAAATAGAAAATATGTTTGGGCTCCCTTTAAAGCCCAACTGTGTAATTTATCAGATGAGATTAAAACTAGCTTAATGCAAACTATTGAGGAAAAACTTGAATTATTATTTCAACAATTAAATGTAATAAATACTCAAGAACTGGTTAAAAATAGCATTGTTTCAATTTAAAGTATTAGTTATATTACACACCATCAATTATTTTTCGCTCATGATTGATACTAAACCTTGTTCTTTTGCTCAAGATTCTATTACCTACCTTGCTCCAACTTGGTCTGATCTGAATCAATTAGCTTTTGAAACCTGTGAACGAATTAAACAGCAAGATAAAAAATTTGACCGAGTCGTAGCTCTAGCCAAAGGTGGCTGGCCAATGACCCGTTCTATAGTAGATTTTTTAGGCATTGATGAAGTGGCAAGCATCGGTATTAAGTTTTATGCTGGTATCAATGAACGTTATCAAAAACCTCAAATTTATCAGGATTTACCAGTTTCTGTCACAGGGGAAAATATTTTATTATTTGATGATGTAGCTGACAGTGGTGGTTCCTTGATTTTCACCACTGATTATTTACTCAAGCAAGGTGCCAAAACCGTTGTAACAGCTTGTCTATATTATAAGCCTCATTCACAACTAAAACCTGATTTTTATGGAGCCAAGACTTCAGCTTGGATTATCTTTCCCTTTGAACAGTTTGAAGCAATGAAAATTTTAGCCAAAAACTGGACTGAACAAAAAGTGAGTCAATCAGAAATAATCCAACGTTTTAAAAAACTCAATTTCTCAGATCAATTTATTCAATCAGCTCTTAAACTTTAATCTACAGCAACGCTTTTTTAATCAACAAGCAACATATAATATCATCACTCAACCATGAGCAACTGTAAAATGGGAAAAATGACATGATTATTAAACAATTAAACAACAATATCTTTTATTTAGGAGCCAATGATCAGAGTACCCTCCTCTTTGAAGCTTTGTGGCCCATTCCCCAGGGTATTTCCTATAACTGTTATTTAATTAATGATGAAAAAACTGTTTTGATTGATACTGTGAAAAAAGAATTTAATCAAGAATTAATCACTGCCATCAGCTCAATTTTAAAAGATAAACCGCTTGATTATTTAGTGATTAATCATATGGAGCCTGATCATTCAGGCACTCTTAGCAAACTCAAGCAGCTCTATCCTAATTTAACCATTGTTGGTAATCATAAAACTGTGAGTTTTATGCAGGGATTTTATGACATAGCTGAAACTGGCATTAAACAAGTTGCCACTGGAGATAAACTAGCATTAGGAAAATATAATCTTGAATTTATTCAAACTGCCATGGTGCACTGGCCAGAAAGCATGGTCACTTATGAAACAGTCACTCACACTTTATTCAGCAGTGATCTTTTTGGAGGTTATAAAGCAGTAGAGGATCAACCTTTTGCAGATGACCGTCTTGATTTAGAAATTTTTATAGATGAAGCACGACAGTACTTTGCCACAGTGCTTGGAGCTACCACACGGGCTGCACATAAAACTTTAGTTGCTTTGACCAAGCTTAACATTCAAACTATTGCTCCAGGTCATGGTTTAGTCTGGCAGAAAAAAGCCAAGCAAATTATGAGTTTATATCAAGACTGGGCAGAGTTTAAGGCTAAGCCAGGAGTGACTATTGTTTACGGTTCCATGTATGGTTTTACTCAAGAAATTGCCCAACTCATGGCTGAGCAACTGAAACAAGAAAAAATTCCAGTTAACTTATTAAATGTTTCACAAACTAATTTAGCAGCATTATTAAACTCTATCTGGCAATATCAAGGTCTGATTATTGGTAGTTGCACTTATAATAATGGGCTTTTTCCTGTGATTAAAACTTTATTAGATGCTCTTACTGACAGAAAATTAAAAAATAAATACTTAGGGATTTTTGGCTCGTATAGCTGGACTGGTGGAGCCATGCGTTTTCTTACCGAGTTTGCTGAAAACTCTAAACTGGAGTTAATTCAGCCTCAATTTGAAACTCAGTATAAATTAAATCAAGAGTCTAAAAAAGCAGCCTTAACTTTAGCTAAGAACATGGCGAAAGCTTTAAAAAATTAAAGCCACAAATTGAATAAATAAACAGAGCTAATCAAGGTTAAAACCAAAACGCATTGCCATATAATTTGATAAACAAACCAAATTGATTCATTGGGAAAAAATTTAAATAAATGGAGTGTTTTTGGTTTATTACGCACTTTAGTTGAAAATTGCTCATTAAGCCAATAGATTACTTCTCCTGCACTTCTGACTACCCAAAAAACTGATAAAATTATTAAAAATAAAAGCCAATCTTGCATGACTAAACAAGTGACAGCAATGACTAACCAAAATAGTCCAAAAATGGCTGCATCTGCCCAAACAAAAGCTCCTAAAAAAAATAAATAAGGGGTGAGAGTATTGGTGTTACCTTGCTTACTTTGCATCAATCCTTTGATGGCAAAAAATAAAGACAAGAGCGCAAAGATGATTAAAAAAATAATTTGGCTAACTACCATAATCAATGTTAGATAATTAAAAATATGATATAGTTATTTTAACATTATTATTTTAATATGATCATCAAACTCATCGTCTCTCTTGTGATTCCTTTACTAATTGGATTCTTAGGTTCTCTGGCTACGCAGAGTTCAATTTCAAGTTGGTATGTGACTTTAAATAAACCTTTGCTCAATCCTCCCAGTTGGGTTTTTGCTCCAGTCTGGAGTTTGCTTTACATTATGATCGGTATTAATCTTTATTTACTTTGGCAAAAATTTTTAGCTAAAAAAATTGATAAAAAAACTTTTCAACTGTTTATCATCCAAATAGTACTTAATGGTTTATGGAGCCCAATTTTTTTTGGACTGAAATCACCTTTTTTTAGTTTAATTATTATTTTGTCATTACTCATCACCCTCATCATGATAGCTAAACAGCTTTATCAAAAGCATAAACTAAATTTTTATTTACTCTTGCCCTACATCGCTTGGGTGAGTTTTGCTAGCTACCTTAACTTAGGAATTTTCATTTTAAATTTATAAATTAGCTAAAAATCACATGACTGAAAATACAGTACCTACTCCCAACTCCGCACCAACAAAAAACAATAGCTCTAAAGGAATATTAATTATTGTAGCTATTGTACTTTTGCTGGTAATTGCTCCTATTTTAGCTTTTAGATCAGGTATTGTGCGAACACCTGCGTGGCTGTTAAAAACGATGCCCAGTGCAATTCTGTCCCCAGGCTTAAATAACGACGAAGCCATGCTAGCCACCATGTTAGAAAATAATCAATCTGGGGTGTGTACTTTTTCTAACATGAACGATAACAGTCAAGTTAAATACTTTATTAAAGATCAAAAAATTCGTATTGAAGTCACTACTACTCTAGATGAAGAAACAGTTCATAACTATACTCTTAACGATGGCGAGTACCTATATACCTGGACAGATCAAACTAATCAAGGCACTAAAATGAAAATCCCCACCCAAGCAGAAACTGATGATCTAACAGCGAGATTAGATGAGATGACTGGTGATCTACAAACACCTTCTGCTTTAAGCAACGACAGAGAAAATGCAGTTGATGAACAGCAAGAGCAAGTCACTATTAACTGTGAATATCAAGCTCTGGCCGATGATTTATTCACCATTCCAGCAAATATCAAATTTTTAGAATTTGGAGAGATGCTTGATTCTGCTAGGATGATTGAAAGCACTGAGGATGTAGACAATACACCAGAAGCTACTACTAATGCTGACGCGCAAATGCCAAGTGCAGAAGAATTAGAGCAAATGGAAGCGTGGGCAACAGAGATGAAAGAACAGTATGGAGAATAAATTCGCTTCGCTCATTTCTGAGGAGTTTCACTCCTCAGCTTTTTGTCCCGCTAAGCGGGATCAAAGCCTGCTCCTCTGTCGCTTACTTAATAATATTTAATTAAAGTTAAGCTCCACTAAGGGGAGTCCCCTTAGAATCCCCATTCTGATTTATTTATATACAACACAGCTGCAAAATGTTAAATCAGAATAAATTCGCTTATTGTTTTAACTTTTTAGCCTGATAATCTTGAATGGCTTTGCCTAACGCATCAGCTGCTAAAACTGAACAATGGAGTTTAATATCTGGCAATCCGCCCAAAGAATCAGCCACTTGCTGATTGGAAATCTTAATCACTTCAGATAAAGGTTTACCTAGCGCCATTTCAGTAATCACACTACTAGTGGCAATAGCAGCAGCACAACCAAAAGTTTCAAACTTGATGTCTTGGATAATTTCTTCACCTTTTTTATTTTTGTTAATCTTAAGATAAAGTTTCATCACATCTCCACAAACAGGATTGCCAACCTCGCCAATACCGTCAGCATCTGGAAGAGTGCCAAAATTACGAGGTTGTTGAAAATGGTCAATAACTTGATCAGTATAGTTCATGGTTTAAACGGGGAAATAGCCCGCAAATTAGTTACTACGGTTGGTAAAATTTTAATGAGTTGATCAATTTCTTGCTCGGTAGTCCATCTACCTAAAGTAATTCGTAAAGAACCTTGAGCTTGAGCTGGTTTTAAACCAATAGCTAACAAAACATGGCTTGGTTCTAATTTAGGTGAAGAGCAGGCAGAGCCAGTGGAAACTGCAATCCCGTGCAAATCTAAACCTAAAACTAATGACTCACCCTCTATAAACTCAAATCTAAAATTAACATTGTTATACAGCCTGTCTTTAGGATGACCATTTAAATATGAATGAGGCACGGCTAATAAAATTTGTTTAATCAGTTTATCGCGCAATTTTTCAATTCTAGCTGCTTCAATTGCTCTTTCTTGAAAAGCAATTCTAGCTGCTTGAGCAAAACCAACAATTCCAGGCACATTCAAGGTTGAAGCCCTTACTTTAAATTCTTGGCCACCGCCATGAATAAGGGGAGCTAATCTCACTCCCTGCCTTTTGTATAAAAATCCTACTCCCTTAGGACCATAAATTTTATGAGATGAGGTAGTTAGCAAATCAATCTGATTTTGTTTAACATTTATCGGTAGTTTAGTAAAAGATTGAGAAGCATCAACGTGAAAGAGCGCCCCTGCTTGCTGACACAGTTGGCCCACTTTTTGAATTGGCTGAATGGAACCAATTTCATTGCTGGCATGAATTAAAGACACTAATAAAGTATTTTCATCTAACAATTTTTTGAATTCCGAAATTTTTAAAACACCATTTTGATCAACTGGAGCAAAAACGAGCTCAAAACCCTGGGTTGCTAACCACTGAGCACTATTTAAAACGCAATCATGTTCTATAGCAGAAATAATGATTTTTTTTCTCTTAGATTTACTTGCCAAAGCAACCCCTTTGAGTGCCAAATTATTACTTTCACTAGCAGAGCTTGTAAAGATAATTTCTGGAGCAGTAGCTCCAATTGCTTGTGCCAAAAAAGTACGAGCTTCTTCCACAGCATCACTAGCTTGTTGACCAGCCCAATGCATAGAGGCAGGATTGCCATAAATTTGTAAAAAGTATGGTTGCATGGTTTGTAAAACTCTCGGATCAACTGGGGTAGTGGCAGCATAATCTAGATAAATAGGTGGTTCATCTTTAGTGGCCAATAACTGTGAGAGCTTAATGTTATCCATGGTATTAAGTAGGGCAGTTTGCAACAGTTGCCAACCAGTTTTCGCATTACAGTTTTGAAAATGAGGGCAAGTTTTAGCATCTGACAAACATTCGATTAAAAAAACATCATCTTCTAAAGAACGATAAAGATCGCCCAAACTTATTTGTACTAAAGGTTTAGCTAGTTGATAACCACCGCTGGCACCACGTTTAGCTTTAACCAACCCAGATTTTCTTAAACTGTGAATAATTTGTTCTAAAAATGATTGCGGAATTTTTTCTGCTTGTGCAATTTGAGTCACTGACACTACCTTATTTGCTTGTCCTAAATATAACAAGGTTTGCAAACCATAGCTGGTTTTTTTAGAAATTTTGAGCATAACTAACAGTGAATATATAGTTAATTCTGACTAAATTAGTCATCATTATAAATCAATTAATCAGAAAAGTAAATTTGAAGAAAAATATTTACCAAATATTATTTTTTGATTCCATTTTCTTTTTCAAAAAACTGCTTCATAGGATCTCCCTCAAGAACACAATGAATCACATCAGCTAAATATCGAGAAATATCAATAATTTTGATTTTTCCATCAGGTTTGGCAGCTTCCTCTCTCACTTCTCGACGGTGATCTATAGAATTAGTGGTAATAATACATTCTATAATTGGACAATTCCTAAGTCGATCTAAACAATCACCTAAAAATAAACCATGCGTAATAACCACAATCACTCTCTTTGCTCCAGCTTTCTTAGCATATTCTGCTGCCGTAATAATTGTTCCCCCTGTTGAAAGAATATCATCTGCGATAATTACAGTACTTCCTGACTCTATGCCTTCAGGAACTAAAGAGTCGGTATCACCTGTAACTGAATCTCTCATTTTAGGCATAACACACACATTGTTCGCTATAAGACCAGATCTTTCAGAAGTTAACAGTTGCATTAACTCAGTCATTCTTGTAACACCACCAGCATCTGGAGCCAAACCTATGATCTTATCAGGATCAATCATTTCCCTAAGAATTGGTAAAAAAATATAATTAGCAGGCGCTTCATCAATAGGTCCTGGAAAACTTGATAAAACTTGAAGGTTATGTGGATCGAGAATGACTAAACTCTTGGCACCTAAATAATGATAAACTGATAATAAATCAGCAGCGCTGGTTGGTTCGCCAGATCTTTTTCTATCTTGTCTCAAATAAGCACAATAAGGCATCATAACGATAATTTCTTTGGAATTTGCTCGACGAGCAGCAACAATCATTAGCTGCAGTTCAACCAACTGATTATTGATGCCAGTTTCTAGATCAAGCTGGCCATTGTCTAATAATCTTTCAGGAGTAAAAGATTGCACTATTACAGTAGTTTTTTTTCTTAATGGTACTGTGTAACTTGGTTTTCTTTCTCCATCTGAAAATAAATGATGATTTAAAGGATCCATGGTCTTTTGTAACTCAATGACACCATATTTATTTTCATAAGCTTGTGCTATTTTTATAGATAGTTCTGTATTACCAGTTCCACACGCTATCACAATTTGATCTAGTGACAATAATTCCTGTGGTTGAATACCATTGGCTAATGCCTCTTGAACAGATAATTGAAGAGCTGTGAGTGCATCAATTGGCAAAGGATTTTCAAATTCTTGAGATTGAGAATCTAGTAATTCTTGTGTTTTTAATGACATCTATTGAGTGTAATTGAATAAGATTGTAGCAGTTTTTTATTCAAATCACACTCCCAGTCTGTCAGATTATTTTCATTAATAGTATTCTAATTAACATAGCAATTAGAATATTGAATTTTTCTAAAATTATTTGCCATTGGCTCAAAATCAAGTTTAGAATTGCCTGGTTCCATTTTAAGATGCTGATAAAATCTTCTCATGGGCACTCTTCTTGACCACACCTCATTAAGTCCTGAATAATCAATAAACCAAGCCACTACCAAAATCGAAACAATAAACATAAAAGCAATCAAAATAAAGTTTTTCTTATAAGATAAATCATATTTTTTTAACAATAAGAGTCCACCCATAATTCCTACAATGGCTAAGATTGGCATCCACCAGGGAAAACTTTCTACCATCACATCGAGACGCATAGTATTAAAACAGTTGTTACTGCGCAAGGAAAATAAGATGATATTAGTAAAAAAAACTGAAACTATACTAAGCGCAATTAGGCCGGTCATCATTAAAAATGACCCAACCACAAAATACCATTGCGGTTTCATACTGATTTGTTCTGAATTAATCTGAGACATGATGCTTTTTTCCATGTCTAGATCTACTGACTGATTTTTTATTTTTTTATTTTGTGACATAATTTTTTCAATAAATTTTTGGCGCGATTAATGCGAGTACCTACGGTACCAATGGGCAATCTTAAAATTTCACTAATCTCTTCATATGATTTTTCTTCTAAAACTAATAATGACAAAGGTTCTTTATAAATGAGCGGTATTTTAGATAAACATTGGTTAAGCTGATCATTAAACTCCTCAGTAATTAATGCATTTTCAATATTCACTGCAGCAATCAGTTCAATTTTATCATCTAAGGGCAGTTCTTTTTTATATTTTCTTAAAATACTGATGGCTTCGTTATGAGCAATCCGATAGATCCAACTGCTGAACTTCTTTTTTAAATTAAAACCTTTTAAATTAATATATGCTTTAATAAATGTTTGCTGCACTACATCAGCAGCCTTATCTTCGTCATAAACTAAATAATTAGCATAACGCAATAATTTAATTTGATATCTTTTAATGATCTCAGTATAAAGCTGTTTATCTTTTTCATAAACCTGTTTGACCAGCTGCTCGTCTGATAATTGATTAAGTTCAGCCATAAATCTAGAATAACTTAGTTATTTGAAAACCAACATCTCTCCTATTTTTTTAAAGAGAGATGTTGGATTAACTACTTCATTTTATCGATCGGCATTTCTGCCATAACCCATTCTATTTTCCCTGCCTGATCCATCTCGCAATTCTTGACCTAAACCAAGTTCTGCTCTGATAACATTGGCCCCTTCAAGATCGCCTTCGGTTCTTAAGCGATGCATTTCTACGAATTTCTCAAAGTTTTCTGATGTCACAACTTGAGCGATTCTGCCTCTATTCTGCATGAGCTCATACCAAGCTTGATAATCGTTACTATCAAGAGCACTGGTCATTTGCTCGTGTCTTTCTGCTGAATAATTAGGACCCTGTACAGAGGCATCTCCTCTGTAAGCAAGAACTTTTGAATTTAATGTTAAAACTGTCACAGTTCCTAGCGTTAAGCCAGAAATGATCAAAAGTGTTTTGTTCATATTTTTTACCTCCTTTCTGTATATAGTACGGAGATAAGCTCACTTTTCTTTCATGGAGTTTTTTGTTTCACAGCAACTAGAGAAGCAGTAACAGTGGTAATGGGTACTGCTAAAATTAAACCGATGCTGCTCACTAGAGTGCGTACAATTTCTTCAGCCATAATTTCACTATTAATGAGCTGACCAAAAGGCATGGGATTATCCATAAACAACAATAACAATGGTAGTGAAGCTCCAGCATAAACTAAAATTAAAGTATTCACCATAGAGCCGATATGGTCTCGGCCAATATCCATGGCTTTTTGATAAAGCTGTTTAAATTTTAACTGCCGATCGGTTTTTTTCAATTCAAACACTATGGCTGCCTGAGCAATAGTGATATCATCTAATACTCCCAAGGCGCCAATAATAATACCTGCTAGTAACAAACCTCGAACATTAATAATTTCTGGTTTAATAGCTTGTAAAAATCCAGCTTCTTCTGAAGCCAAACCTGTTAACCTAGTAGCCTTCATAAAGCCATTTGCTAAGGTAATGGTCATTATTAATGCTATCAGTGTGCTGAAAATTGCTACCAATGTTTTTTTATTAAAACCATGAGAAAGCAAAAAAGTACTGGGAATAATAATAAATGCTCCTGAAACTGCGATTAAGACAGCATCAGCGCCCAGAGAAATTTGTTTAATAACAAAGAAAAAAATGACTAAAAAAGAAATTACCATTGCCAGCAAAGAAGCCAAACCCTTCCACCTGGCAATAAAAAGAGTACAAATTATAAAAATAATAAATAATAATAATAAAGAATCGCGTCTAACATAGTCAGTGATAAAAAAGAAATCGTTTTCAAAAGAATCCTGAGTATAAGAAACTAAAACCTTATCATCGAGTTGATATTTTTGACTTTGAATATTATTCAAGTTATTGTGATTAACTGTGATTCTTTTTCCCTTGAGTGAACCCTGAGTAATAAGTAGCTCTAAATCTTGATTAAACTGTGTTTCTTCCTGAGTTGAATCCGAAGTTTCAGTTACTATAGTGACCTTTTCAATAATTGCCTCTAATGTTTCTGGATGTTCTATTAAAGAAGAAAGCTGTGGATCTATTGTCGCTTGAGCTGAGACAAGCTTGGCCGAAATAAAAAAAGCAAAAATTAAAAAAATAGCCGAAACTAATAAAGATTTCATAACAGTTATTTAAAAAATTATTGTTCGATTCTAATAGCTTTACCTTGAATAATTGCTCTTGCTATTTTTTTATTAGCCTTATCTAATAATCTAGCAAAAGTAGGTTGAGAAATTTTCATTTTTTGGGCTGCGACTGTTTGTGCCAAATTATCAACTTCATATAGTTTTAAGGCTTCAAGCTCGTCAGCCAACAAGACCTCTTCTTCTAAAGTACACATCGGCACACCTCTTGGTTTAAAATAATAAACCTCAGGTTTAAAGCATAAACATCGAGGTAATTTTGGTCTTGGCATAGTAATTAATTAGTTATCAATTTTAATATATATAAATTGTGATAGTTAACTCGTTTCTTAGGGTTAAAAACACTCTTGGTGTTTTGTTCCAGCCAATGAGAAAAAGAGCTGACAGGCCCGAACTCAAGATTAATTATAA
>CAZTBN010000019.1:0-6949 GCA_964611955.1 uncultured Pseudomonadales bacterium
GATAAAGAGGTAGTTGAGGCAGAGATGAAGGTGCGCGCGAGACTTTAGTGTTTTTTAAATTATCTATTGTGTTAAAATATTTCCATGAATTCAGAACAAGTCAGAGTTTTAATTGCAGTGGTTTGTTATGCTATTAATAGAAATAGTATTAATCATGTAGTTTATGCTGCTAATGCTAATAAAAAGTTAGCAGCTAAGTTTTCTGGTAATTATTCTTCGACTCAATTTCAAATTAATTCTAATAAGGCTGAAAAATTGACTGTCAAAAAAATTGCAGGCAGTACTGTAATGGTAGTTAATCATAATTCTTATGGAGAGATTGCTCACATTGTAGTTAAAAGCGATAAAGCAGTGGAAGCGAAAGATGTGCGCAACAGTAAAAATTATTCCTATGTTCAGGTTTCTGCCACTCAAGTTGAGCTAGATTCTTATAAATTTTTAGTAAGTTAATTAATTTTTTGTAATGAATAAAAAAACTCTCACGACTCTTATTATTGTTATTGTTATTTTGGGATTATTAGCTGCAGTGATTATTACTGCTAAAAATAATCAACCCTCAGTTGCTGTATCTTCAGACACTGAACAAGCAACTACTCAGTCCTCTGATGTTCAAGGTTCTTTTGATGCTGTCTTGTATTTTGGCAATTCTTGTCCTCATTGTAAGGATGTTGATGAGTGGCTGGTTGATAACAATGTTGCTGATTTTATTAATATTGATCATAGAGAAGTTTATGACAATCAAGCTAATGCTTTAGAGCTTGCCAAAGTTGCCAAAAGTTGTCAATTAAATACGAACCAAATTGGCGTGCCTTTTCTGTATGCAGATAACAATTGTTATGTTGGCAAAATCGAGATTATTGATTATTTAAAAACCAAAATACCAGTCATTGAGAATAGTGCTATTGAAACAGCCACTGCTGAAGCAGAGAAAAATATTAAAAATTAGGCGCTTTATGCAAAAAATATTTAAAATCAGCTCGGTTTTATTCTTGCTAACGAGTTCAGTTTTTATTTTCCCCCAGCAAGCATTAGCGGTTTGTCCCTTATGCACGGTGGCTGTTGGAGCTGGCTTAGGAGTTTCTCGCTGGTTAGGCATTGATGATTTAATTGCTGGTTTATGGGTTGGAGCTTTGGCAGTTTCTTCAAGCTTATGGCTAGCGACCTGGGTCAAAAATAAACAATTAGCTTTTCCTAAACTAGATTGGATTGCTGGAATTTTACTTTATTTGCTTTTTATTCCAACCTTATCTTTAATGCACATTACTGGCATTGTCGGTAATACTTTTTTAGGAATTGATAAAATTATTTTAGGAACCTTAATCGGTTCTGTGATTTTTGTTTTAAGTGTCTGGACTGATAAATACTTACGTTCTATTAATGAAGATCAAGTTTTTATTTATTATCAAAAAGTGATTTTACCTATGCTTTTTTTAGCGTTGGCAAGTTTTCTTTTTCATTTTGTTATTTAATGTTTATCTAGTAATTATCTAAAAAAAATATGGCTACTTTCAAAACAACCGATGTACAACAATTTTTAGCTAAAGTTAAAAAAATGGAAAAAGGCGAAAAACTTGATTTGTCTTCTGACGAAGATTTATCGATTGGCATTATGAACTTAATTTCCATTGAGGAACATTTCTTTTTTACTTTTAGCAAAACTAAAGAAAAAAAATATTTGGATTTATTATACGAAGTAAGAGAAATGCGCAAACAACTGCTCAAAAGAATTATCAAAGATTATGATGGAGAAGTCTGGTGTATTAGCAAACATTTATTGGCTGCTTCAATGCGAGTTATGGAGGTTGGTACCAAAGCTTTAACTAAAGGTGACAAAAAAGATGCTGCTGATTTATTTAAAAAATCTTATGAGCTTTATAGTCTGTTTTGGGGATTAAACTTGGGTGTAGTGGGCGTTAAAGATGTTAGACAAGATAAAAAGGATCAAGTAAAGTTTATCAACGAACAAGAAAAACCTAAGATGACAGCCACCATGAGTGTATTTGAAAAAATGGGGGAATTGGTTAAGAAAGCAATCGATTGTTGCAAAGAATAAGCTACTCTTTTTCCCAATCTGTGACTACTTGTTTGCAGTATAAATATTGGCCATATTCAATTGCCTTTTCTGGTAAAGTTTTATTTTTAGCTTCCTCATCAACTTTTACTTGATCGCCCAACACATTTTGCACATGCTCCCCTGTTTCTTGAGCTCGCTCGGTTAAGATTTTGGTTTGGTCCATAGTTTCTTGGTTAACAAAATTTAATCGAGAGTAATCTAAATTTTTTAACGGAGTTTTGTCCAACCAACCCTTGCTCCCAGCAAAATAAATCCCATAAACAACGCTGAGCATTACTGCAATAATTACTACGATCTTACCAAGGTTTTTCATTATTCTTAGTATAGCAAATATTCAAGATTATTCTGATTTAAATACCCCACAAGCAGAAACAGCGAAGTGAAATTTTAAATTATTTGGTTAAAAATTATTCATAGCGCAAGGCCTCGATAGGCGAGAGTTTGGATGCTCTACTGGCAGGAGCAGCGCCAAAGATGAGACCAACTGCAGTTGATACACCAAAAGCTAGTAATACTGCCTCTAGGGTGACTTTGGCAGGAAACACGCTTTGAATTGCTAGGGAGCCAGCAAAAGCTAGGCCTAAACCAATTAGTCCGCCTAAGATTGATAAAAAAGCAGCCTCAATTAAAAATTGTAATAAAATTTGATTGGGTGTGGCACCCAATGCTTTGCGCAGGCCAATTTCTTTAGTTCTTTCTGTCACTGACACTAACATGATATTCATAATGCCAATGCCTCCTACCAAAAGAGAAATAGCAGCAATACCACCCAAAGCAACAGTAATCATGCCCAAAATATCTTTGATCACATTTAATAACTCTGTTTGATCAAAAACGCTAAACTCATCATCCTCATAACGTTTATTCATGTTATCTTCGATAGCAGCGATGGTGTCTGTGATGTCTACTTCAGTTTTTCCTTTGACCACTATGTCCATAATAGTGTCGGTATTATAAATTCTGGAAAGAGTTTCAAAAGGAATGTAAACATAGTTATCAAATGACGGCCCACCAAAACCACCACCGCCTTTTTCTTCAGCTACTCCAACAACTGTAAAGGTGACACTGCCAATACGAATTTTTTTGCCAATGGGATCAACATTGCCAAATAAGGAATCTGCCATTTTAAATCCTAAGACTGCTAAACGTTCACCACCATCAGCTTCAGCAGCAGAAAACCACCTACCTTTTTCAGTGTTAGTAATTAAAACTTGGTTATAATCTGCGTTAGTGCCCAGCACAGTACCATTTTCGGAATTATTAAGAAACTGCATAATATCGGTTTGCGCACTATAAAAAGCAACGCCATCAACGTATTGGCGTAGTCGCTGTAATTCTTTAACATCTGTTTTAGTAAAACTAATGCTCATGGCACTTAAACCTTGTTCTTGAAAAGAGCTGAAGCCGCCATCTTCTCCAAAAACATTTCCTGGAGAAACATAAATATTATTAGAACCAAGATCTTCAAAGCTTTGAGTTACAAAGGCTTCTAAACCAGTGCCCAGCGAAATCAACATTACCACCGAGCTTACCCCGATGATAACCCCAAGCATAGTTAAAGCACTTCTTACTTTGTTAGTAAAAATGGCTTTAATGGCAATGGTGAAGGTATTAGCAAAATTCATGTTTAAAAATTTTTATAAGGTGGAGTATATTCTCCTACTAACTTACCATCAGCTAAACTGATAATTCGCTCTGCGATTTTAGCCAAAGATCGTTCGTGAGTGACTAAAATGATTGTTCGGCCCTCTTGATGTAATTTTTTTAAAATATTTTCTACTTCTTTGCCACTAGCAGAATCTAAATTTCCTGTTGGCTCATCAGCAAAGATGATGCTAGGATTATTGATTAAGGCTCTGGCAATAGCAACTCTTTGTTGTTGACCACCGGATAGCTCATTGGGTTTATTTTTTAAGCGTTCGCCAAGACCCAGTTGAATGAGTAATTTCTCAGCCAGTTTATGCCTGCTGGCTAGATCAACGCCAGCATAAACTAAAGGCAAAGCCACGTTATCGATGGCACTAGTTTTGGCTAATAAATTAAACTGTTGAAAAATAAAACCAATTTCTTTATTGCGAAGTCTGGCTCTTTCAACCTCATTATATTTGGTGACATCTTGCCCATTTAATAAAATGGCACCCTTGCTAGGTTCTGCCAAAATACTGGCCACTTGTAAAAAAGTTGATTTGCCTGAACCAGAAGGCCCGATCACTGCTACGAACTCACCCTTATTAATAGTGAAATCTAAACAGTCCAAGGCTTTGATAGTTTGTGTTCCGATTTTATAAATTTTACAAACATTGATTAACTGTAAAATCGGTTGAGCTTTAGTGGCAGTTTTGGCTTTATGAGTCATAACAATTTTTGGGCAAAAGTTAAAACTTTATTTATAAAGTACTGGGGATGAGCACTAAATCAGTTTCAGTCAGGCCCGAAGTGACTTCGACATATTCATCAGTTTCTAAACCAACTTGAATCTGTTTTTCTTCAATTAAACCTTGATCATTCTTAATATCAACAAAAGTATTATTCTCTCTAATTTTGGTAGCCACCAGGGGGATAGTTAGTACTTGGGTTTTACTGTCTAAAATAATATTGACATCGCCGTTGAGTCCTAATCGGTATTTATTTAATAACTGTTGAGCTTGTTCTTTACTTATATTGCTGTTGGGCGAGTCTGACAGTTGAGTAGTGACTAAAGGAAACTCAACGTAAAATACACTGCCACTTGCTGTTTGGGCGCTGACATAGGCAATATAACTAATTGCAGTAGGTAATTCTTCGTCTAAATAGGCATCAAGTTTAACAGTGGCGGACTGATTAACAGCCACTAGCGCAATATCTTCTTCATTAATTTCTGCTCTGAAAATAAGCGATTGAGGATCAACAATTTCAAAATAGTCAGTTGCCACTACTTGCGTGTTAGTAGTATTAACTGGCTGATAAACTAAGATGCCAGCAAATGGTGCTGACATAACGCTTTGAGAAACAGCAATGTCTTGCAACTCTACATCAATGACTTTGTTATCCAGATCCCATTGTTCTTGATCAACACTACGACTTTCACTATTATCTAGAGTACGATCTTTAGTGTTATCCAGCGTTTCTTCCCAATCCCAGCGTTCTTGCATGTAAAGATTGAGTGATTTTTCTAGTCTTTTTTGTAAATCACGCTGATCAATAGTAGCAATGGTTTGCCATTTTTTTACCCAATCACCTTCGTTAGCTCCTAAATAAACAATTTTTCCACCTGTTAAAAAGCGTAAGCGAGCCCGATGCTTAGCATCAACTCGACCTGAAACTTCCAGAGTTTTGCTAATATCTCTCACTTGAGGGTGCTCAAAAACTTGTTCTGGTTGCTCTGGTTTATTTTTGATTAATAAAACAGCAACGATGCCAAGAATTAGAACTAGCAGCATAATAAGTTTAGCTCGTTTTTTAATAAAAACTAAGATTTTTTTCAGCATAATCATGATTGTATAGAGCGAGTCATTGTTTTAGGTGCGCGCGCTTGGACTCGAACCAAGAACCGCTAAGGTATAAGCTTAGTGCTCTAACCAATTGAGCTACGCGCGCTCGAGAAATAACTAAATTTATCTAGCGTTGGTTAATGATTGTTAACTGGCATAATTATATCATTCACAAACAAGCTCACAGAATGAAAAATTTTAGCAGAAAAAGGGGGAGAAAACTATCACAAAATGATTAATCTGATTCGATAAGCCATTTAGAAATTCAAGGCAAGTTTATAAGAAAAGCAGCAACAGTAATCCGGCTCCAATGATACTAATACCAATCTTCAAGTAGTTAAGCCATTCGGCAGGACCAGCAACTGGTTGTTCAATCACTCTTTCCACCGTGGTTGTTCCTTCTGGGGTACGGCATTGAGTGTCTTCAGGATTAACATCCAATCGACAGCTACCGTTGTAACAGATATGACTAATGTTGGCACAGTCAGAATTAACAGTACAGGATTCATTACAGGCTGCTGAAGTATCAACTATATATGATTGAGGCTGTCCTGGCTTTGTAGGCAAAACAGTAGTATATGGTGGTTGAGTAGCGACTGCAATAGTGGTTGGTCTGGTGGTAGCACTTGGTTGAACAGTAGCACTTGGTGTTTTGGTAGCGGTGACACTTGGATTAGCAGTTACAACAGGCTTAGTTGTAGCAGTTGGAGCAGTTGTCAAAGTTGGCGTAGCAGTAGCAGCAGGCGGTGTAACAGTCAAGGTTGGTGTAGCAGTAGCGGCAGGAGGTGTAGTTGTTATGGTTGGTGTAGCAGTAGCGGCAGGAGGTGTAGTTGTTAAAGTCGGCGTAGCTGTAGGTGCTTCAGGAGATGGTACAGTTAAGACTACAGTACAAGGGCTTTCTTGATCAGCTTGCGGTACAGAAACTGGTTCAGTTGGGACTTCTTTGCTTGGTAGGATTTTGAGAGTGTAATATAAAGTTCCCCCAGCAATGACCATTAAAGTAATTGCAGTAGCAATTAAAATTTTTCTTTTGCTACTAATTGATTTATCATCTGCAGACAGATCTTTTTCAATCTCAGGTTGGGTGTTAAAATCAGAGCCAGTGTTTAAACCACTGGTGCGAGAGCTACCTTTAGGCTCAAAAGCACTACCCATGCCTTTAAATTTACTCACTGCAATTGAAGGAGCTTGACCATTGTTCACATTGGGAGTTACATTGTGATTAACAGCATCTGTCTGAGGCTGAGCAGAGTTGGCAGTGTTTAAGTTAGTGTTGTTATTTGCTGTGTTCATGGTCTTCAAGGTAAGTCTTATTGCGTAATATTAAAATTAAGTTGTTTTTCTGGACAGGCACAAGCAGGGAAAGTGCCTTTGCCTGTTGTGGAAAAATCAGTACAAGTACCTC
>CAZTBN010000019.1:7049-12300 GCA_964611955.1 uncultured Pseudomonadales bacterium
CCAGTAAAGCTGGGCTATCTTGAGCTTTGAAAACAAACCAGGCTTTGACATTATCTTTTCCTACTAACTGTTGAGTATTACTATCATTTGCCACTGTATATTTAAAGTCGAGTGTTTTGGTTTGTTGACTATTAAGATTAAAATTTTGTTCTAAGCTGATTAAAGGTTCTTGTCCAGCTACACCAATTTTTATGTAACCAATACCAGAGGTGGGTTTCTGACTAAAGACTTTAACTGAAAAGTTAGCTTCTTGGCCAAAACTGAAGTTGGTAACATCATTAGCTATTGATAGTTCTTGACATTCAAATCCTACTGGTTCAGTGATAGGCCCAATTACAGGCACTTCTTGTTGCGTAATTTTAAAATCAAGCTGTTTTTCTGGACAGGCACAAGCAGGGAAGTTGTCCTTACCTGTTGCGGAAAAATCAGTACAAGTACCTCCCAGTAAAGCTGGGCTATCTTGAGCTTTGAAAACAAACCAGGCTTTGACATTATCCTTGTTTAGCAACTGTTGTGTCATATTATTATTTGCCACAGTATATTTGAAGTTGAGTGTTTTGGTTTGTCCGCCATTAAGATTAAAGTTTTGTTCTAAGCTGATTAAAGGCTCTTGTCCCACTACACCAATCTTAATATAACCAGTGCCAAAGGTGGGTTTCTGACTAAAGACTTTTACTGAAAAGTTAGCTTCATCTCCAAAACTGAAAATTTTGAGATTGTTAGCTATTGATAATTCTTGACATGCAAATCCAGTTGCTTCAGTTATGACTGGTTTTTCAACCACTGGGAGTTGTTCCCATTCTTGACATGCTCCACTACGACAAACTCGACATTGAGCTATGTGTTTGCCATATTCTAGTGCTGGAATTTCATAAATTTCAGACTTGTTGGGCTCTGAGTCTAAGGTTGATAATGAACGTTCTTCACCGTTGTAAACTACTCTAAATTTATATTCATCTGTTGAGGGATTAAAATTATTATTACCGGCGCACACAAAATTAGTCATATCACCTGGTTTTAGTGTGCTAATTTTGTCTTGTGTACCTTTAACTCCATTAACATAGGGAGTAATACTATTACATTGGGGAGCAGGTGGTTCTGGAATATCAGTAGGCATTGGAGTTAAGGTAGCGGTGGGAACTAGAGTTGCGGTTGGAGTGAGGGTTGGAGTAGGCGTATTGGTTGGTACTTCGCAAGGACTGGCATTGCCTTTAATAGTAAAAGCAATCCCTCCTTGCCAAGCCAAATTATCAACTGTGTTAAAACAATCAGGAATATTGCTGTCGTCAATATTATTGTAATTATAATGATCTCGATCTACTTGAATATCAAGTTGCCCTGTTGTTCTACAAGTTATCCAGTCATTTACAAGCCACTCTTGAGTGTTAGAGCTGGGAATAATTAATTCTTTCCCAGCGTTAACCACTACTGGTACAGCATTAACATAGGTATTACATGTGTAGCCAGGAATTATTGAGCCCTCTACAAACGGACACAGATTCCATTGGACTTTTAATTGGATGTTGCTACTCGTCTGATTTTTGACAATCATGCGATGATATTGATATTTATTATTGGTAATGTTGCCACTGTCATCAATGGGCATACAAATTAACTGACCAGGAGCAGCCATGATTTGAAAATCATGCGCTTTACTCAAGCTTAAACATAACCCAAAGAAAAGGAAAAGTAAGATTGTAAATAATTTGTGATTAGTGAAAAATTTCATCATTAATTTTTTTAAACAATAAGCACTCTAGTATCTCTTTAATACTACAAAGAAATACGGTAAGTTTCAATATTCAATAGTATATCCTTCTCATACTTGAGATATCATTATGATCAGCTCAACAGTTTTATTCTATCTCAATCATTAAATTATAAGCATTTTCCAATACCTCTTGTCCTCCAGCCGCAGCTACACTAGTCTTTTCTGGATTGAAGTTTAAAGTCATGCTTCCAGCTTGCTGAGCTTGTCCTGAAATCTTTAGTAAAGGTAGAGCCTGAGTAGTAGATACCTCTTCTCCTGGTTCTCTAATCAACATACCAACAATTTTGCCTGTGTCTTCATGAACTTTATAAGCTAAAAATGTGCCAAAATTATTAATAGCAGTCAGTTTAACTTGAGTTAATTTTTGAGGATTATAGCTAATCTCAAACTCAACTCCATCAGGAACTACTTTTGAGTTTAAGAGCAGAGTAATGTCAACCGCGTCTCCAACTGCATAGGTTTTTTTAGCGCTACCCAACATCAGATCAGCTCCCTCGGTTACTACAGGACGAATGGTTTCACTAAATTCGAGTAATCCTTCTTGTTCTAGAGGAGGAATGGAGTTAATTGATTGCTCAATCTCAGTTTCGGTTAATATTGTTTGTGGCTGAGCAGGCACTATTGTTTTCTTAGAAAAAGGTTTGATGGCCACAAAATAATAAACACTGACTGAGATAACTATTAATAAAATTGTTAATAAGACCCATTTTTCCGATAATAAGCTTGAATTAGAGGGCTTATCAGTCGGTGTGGGATTTTGTAAAGGGACATTATTATCGATAGTTGGTTGATTGGGCATGGTTGGGTTAATAATAAATATTGATGAATCAGATTTATAATTGATCAGCTCTTGAACTAAGTGCGTTTCTTAGAAGTTTGAGATCGTTGTTATCAACTCCACCGTTATAGTTAATATCAGCTGCTAATAAACAAGCTTCTGATTTGCTGGTCTTTAAACAACCTATAAGAGCTGAGTAGTCTAAAATATTAACCACTCCATCTTGGGCTTCGCCATCAATGGGTAAATCGCCAGCAATAACAGGAGCCTTGGTTAGATCAAAGGTATGAGTATGGTTGGGTTCCAACCAGATGATTTTAGCAGTCTCGGCTTCAGCAAGATTAGTATAAGTTTTGGTAGCAATAATAAGTTCTTGACTATTGCAAGTAGAGCCAATTTTATCTCCAAAATAACAATAACGAGTACCTAATTGTCTTGGCCCTTTAATGCTAATGTTATAAGGACCAGACACGATTTCAGCAAAGGTTATATCCTTGGCTTCGTAATTATGAGTGATAGCATTGTAAGTAAAATTAACCTTTTTGCTTTGAGCAGGTGCATAAGCATTGGCAATCTTAACTTGTACTGAGATTGTTTCACCCAGAGCAGTGATTGGAAAAATGATAGCTTCTGCAGTCCCAGCATTTTCAACATAAGGAATGCCATCAAATTTAGTAATTAGATTAAGAGTGACTGGGCCGACACCTTGAGTTACTGGAGTTTCGGTAGTAGGGGGATCAGTGGGATCAGTTGAATCGGTGGGATCGGTGGTACCGTCATCGACGGTGACAGTGATCGTATTAGTGTAATCGATGTCATTGTATGTAGCAGTTGCAGTGATGGTAGCATTGCCGTTAGCAAGAGCAGTCACCGTTATCACGTTTCCGTTAGTAGTTCCAGTTGTAGCTACTACATTAGAGTTAGATGTTGTCCAATTAAAGGCAAGTCCTGTTAAATTATTAGCAGGTTCATTATCTTCCATGAAGATCAGTGTGATTGTACCGGTGTCACCAGGTTCAAGATTAAGGTTTGAAACATAGGCGCTAAGATAGTAGCTTGGCCCAGGTTGAGATGAACTTTGAGTAACATTGACGGTGATATTTCTAATAGCTGTGTCTGTGCCAATAGTGGCTGTGGTGGTAATTGTCGCTGTAACTCCGGTTCCTCTAGCTTGAATAATTCCATTTTCATTGACTGTTGCAATGCCAGATTGACTTGTTGTGTAGGCATAAGTAATAGTTGAATCAGTGACCTCGATACCATCTGCATATAAAATTGGATCTAAGTCAAAAGCAGTCGTACCAGTAGGATGAGTGAGGCTAATTACATCATCGTCACCCACGTCATCTAGTCCATCCCCATCTTTATCAAATTTGATGGTGTAGGTTGGTGGTGTTCCAGGCTGAGTGGTTGGGGTAGTAGTTGCACCTTGAGTTAAAGTTGCACTTGGCGTAGCCGTGGGATTATTAGGATTGACAGCTGTAAAAGATAATGTACAGGGAGTAGCTAAATCAGCTGAAGGTTCTGACTCAGGAGCATTGAGAGCTCTTCTTTCAGGCAAAACTTTAATAATATAGAAAAGTCCTGCACCAATAAGCACTAAAAATAACAAGCCCAAGATAGACATGAGTAGCTGAGTCTTTTTAGGATTGTTGTTTTTAAAATTATTCATATTAATAGATTAGTTCAGATTACGCGGGTTAATTAAAATCATATCATTTTTAAAATGCTTCCCATGCTTGACATTGATCATCTCTACAAACAGTACATTGTGCTGAGTAATTTCCTGCTTGATTAGCTGGTATTTGATAATTTTCAGAGAAATGAGGATCAGTGGCAATTGGCAGCAGTTCGGTAATTTGAGAATTATAAATCACTCTGAATTTGTAAGAATCTACCACTGGAATAAAGATATTTGATGAGCATTTAAATTTAACAGTTGAGCCAACAGGAATAGAGTTTAGTTGATTACTTAAAACCACATCATTGTTAAGATACATTTGGATACTGGCGCATTGAGGACCCTGTAACGGTTTATCTGTCAGAGTCATTGCCAGTGTTGGTGCAGGAGTTAATGTTGGGGTAGGAGCGGCTGTGGCATAAGCTTGACTACAAGTACAAATAAAATTTATAGAATCAATAGTTTTTTCTAAATTATTACAATAACCACCGCAAGTTCGATATGCCTCTATTCTACAGGTGCTTGCTTCAAAATTTGTGCATAAGGATGTGTCTCTACCAACTATCATAAGTTGAGTTGAGGTTGTTGTTCCCATTAGTCTTTCTTGCGCCTGCCCATTAGTAGTCACTGTTCGATAAATTCGATAGCCATCAGCGTTAGCACTAGGATCCCAAGAAAATCTCATCACACTGGCAGCATTAATTGAAGGATCTCCAAAATTAAAGCTAAATTGTGTATTGGTGGGTCGAGTGGGTTTCTTACAAGCAGTAATCCAAGTAGAACAACCTGAACAGGTACCTAAAGAAGAGCTAGTAATAGGATCACACAGATAATTTGCTTCATACAACTTGCCATCATAAGTACACACTTCTGCATTGGAGGTGCTACAGACATTAGAAGCTAGTTGAAGATTTCCTTCTTGATCTGGCACTCTAAATGTTTGAGTGGCCAATCCTTGCGTAAATGAACTAAAAGTCCCATTTTCCCATCTCCAACCAATGCGGTATCGATTGGCGTTAGT
>CAZTBN010000020.1:0-12261 GCA_964611955.1 uncultured Pseudomonadales bacterium
GCACATCAAGCGAAGCGTGAGAAATGTATCCAGATGCGAAGCAATCTGGGATACGACTCTCCGGCACATATTATAAATAGGCTAAAGCCTATTTATAATATGTATTGTGAAGTTACTCGAACCGTAGCAAGAATCTGCACATACACTATTAACACCATATTAATTATCAATCACAACTATTATCTAATCATTACTTTTTATATAATAACTCAAGATGAAACTACTTTCTGGTTCTTCCACACCAACACTAGCTAAACAAATTGCCCAAAAATTACAGATTGAGCTTATCGCATGCGAGATCTCTAAATTTAGTAATGGGGAAAAAAGAATCTGGATTAAAGATCAGTTGCGAGGCGAAAATGTCATCTTAGTGCAATCTTTTGTCACTGCTGTTGACGAAACTATTATTGAAACTTTATTAATGATTGATGCTCTCGAAAGAATGGGCGTAAGACATATTAATTTAATCATTCCTTGGATGGGTTATTCTTTGCAAGATAAAGTTTTTCGTAAAGGTGAACCTATTTCTGCCAAGGTGATTGCAAAAATAATTTCTAACTCTTATGTGAAACGGGTATTGCTCATGGATTTACATAACGATAGTATTCCCGGTTTTTTTGATATTCCCACTAGCTACTTATCAGCTAACAAAATTTTCATCGAACACATTAAACAAAATTTTGATTTACAGCAAGCAGTAATAGTCAGCCCAGATTTTGGTGGACTGAAAAAAGCTCGTACTTTAGCTCAACAGTTGAATTTAGATTTAGCTAACATTGATAAAACTAGAGATTTACAAACAGGTGAAGTCAAAGCTGTCGATCTCCATGGCGATGTTCAAGATAAAATTGCCCTAGTGATTGATGATGTGATTGTTTCAGGGAGCACTGTGGTTGAAGCAGCTAACTGTTTAAAAAAATCAGGAGCTAAACAGGTCATCTTTTTAGCCAGTCATGCTTTGTTTGCTGGTAATGCTGTTAACAAAATTGTTAACTCTGCTGTTGATCAAACCATCATCACTAATACGATTGAAACGCAAACCTTGCCTAAACAGTTTGCTGTGCTGGATGTTGCTTCAGTTTTTGTTGAAGATTTAAAAAAATGGCTGTAGTCTTAATTTGTAACCTTACTATTTATTTACATCACATTTATGAGACTGTCTCAACTTGCTTTTAAACCAATTAAAACTGCTCCAGCTGATGCAGACACCATTAATCATAAATTATTGGTTCAAGCTGGTTTTGTCCGTCAACTAATGGCTGGCGTTTATACTTATACACCTTTAGGTTTAAGAACGCTTAACAAAATTAGAACCGTGATTCGCCAAGAAATGAATGCCGTGGGCGGTCAAGAAATTTTAATGCCGATGCTTCACCCTAAAAGTAACTGGCAAAAAACTGGTGGTTGGGACAGCATTGATGTGCTATTTAAACTAAAAAGCAGAACTGGTAAAGATTATGCTTTAGGTCAAAGTCATGAAGAAATTATTTCTCCTTTAGTGAAAGAAATTATTCAAAGTTATCGCGACTTGCCTTTGGCTCTGTATCAAATTCACTGGAAATTTAGAGATGAGTTAAGATCAAAATCGGGAATTTTACGTGGTCGAGAGTTTGAGATGAAAGATATGTATTCTTGGCACGAATCTCAAGCAGATTTTGACAAATTTTATCAGGAAGTTAAAGTTGCCTATATTAAAGCCTATCAGCAAGTCGGCCTAACAGCCAAAGTCACTGAAGCATCGGGAGGAGCCTTTACCAAAAAAATTTCCTATGAGTTTATGGTACTTACAGATGCTGGCGAAGATGATATCTTTTATTGTCCAGAGTGTGATTATTGTGTTAACCAAGAAATTGCAGAGGTCAAAAGCGGAGATAGTTGCCCTAAATGTAACTTGGGCAAACTAGCATCAGCTAAAGCTTCGGAGGTAGGTAACGTTTTTGATCTAGGTCAAAAATATTGTCAGGATTTTGAGATTACTTATATGGATAAAGCAGGTGAACACCAATACCCAATTATGGGTTGTTATGGCTGGGGAACCACGCGCACCATGGGTGTGATTGTGGAAAAATATCATGATGCTAAGGGCATTGTCTGGCCAAAAGCAGTTGCTCCTTTTGATCTTTATTTAATTAGTATTGGTTTAGAGCCAGACAAAGCTGAGGCAGTTTATCAACAGTTACAAACCATGGGTTATGATGTTTTGTGGGATGATCGAGACAATGAAAGCCCAGGGGCAAAGTTTGCTCAAGCTGATTTAGTCGGAATTCCAGCCCGGGTGGTAATTTCAGAGCGCACTGGTGATAAACTAGAACTGAAAATGAGAGATCAAGAAACTAGCCAACTGATTGAGTTAAACCAGCTATCAGATGTCCTCAAGCAATAAGAGTCGCTCACAAACCCTTCGCTACAAAAACTTGGTTTTCACCAACCACGCTTATCAGCGTTCTTTATCTAGATCGATTACTAAAGAAAATATTTTTCAGACAGTTAATAATCCTAGTCAAAAAATTGCTTTACCAGACAATAAAGTTAAGTTTATTAAAAAGATTAATGATCGTCAGATTCAAATTATTGCTACAAAATTGCCTGATTCTCAACAATGGTTAATAGTCTCAGTCTGGGTGAGAGGAGAGGCAGATCAACCATCTTTAGTCTGGCAGATTTTAAGCTTGCCTTTCAAACTGGGTTGGTTAATGCTTAAAATTCTTTTATCGATCATTAAAAAATTGCTCGCGTGTGTAACTATTACTTAATTGCAAAAACTACAAAAAATATCTAGTCCTATAACATTATTTACTGCCTGCCTTAAAATTAATTATACCTTGAAAGTTCAACCTTTTTTTATCATAGTGAGTGCGCATCACTTCTTATATAGTACAAACTAATTCAAATTATGTCCCGGTGAGGAGCCCACTGCGCAGGAAACTGAGCAGTGGGTTTTTTGTTATGATTTTGTTTATAATATAGCCCATGACTTTAAAAAAACTTATTGTTACCCACCATGCCCCTGACCTAGATGCCATTGGCGCAGCTTGGATGTTAAAAAAATTTGCTAGCCAAGATTATGCTGATGCCCGTTTTGCTTTTGTTAATCCTGGAGAGAGAATCAGCGAACATGAAGCCCAGCAACTTGATTCAGATCTTCATAATGCCACTCACGTTGATACTGGCATGGGTAAGTTTGATCATCATCAACCTGATCGATCTAATAAAAACACTTGCGCTTCTATGCTGGTCTATGAATATCTCTGTCAAGTTCATCCTGATTTAAAAGATGACAGAGCACTAAAGAAATTAGTCACTTATATTAATGATATTGATCACTTTCAAGAAATACACTGGCCTGATGCTAGTAATTTGCGCTATGTGTTCATGATTCATGAGCTGATTCGAGGTCATGAACTGGCCAATCCTCAAAATGATGAATCACAATTATATTTTGGTCTTGATTGTGTTGAATATGGCTATCAATCGCTTAAAGAAACACTGTTAGCTAATCAAGTCATTCAAGAAGAGGGGATTCAATTCAGTTTGAATGAAGGCGCTTGCGTAGCCATGCTCACTACCAATGATGATACTATCAAACAAGCTCAAAAACAGGGTTATTTATTAGCAATACGCAAAGATCCCGTTAAGGACTATATCCGCATCAAGGTTAGACCAGATGCTCAACTCGACTTGAAACAGTTATATCAAGCTATTATTAAAACCGATCCTAAGGCCACTTGGTTTTATCATCCTGGTGGTAAAATGTTGCTTAACGGCTCTAGCAAGCATCGCAATCAGGTGGCGAGTGCCTTAACCTTGAATAATATTGTCGAGCTGATCAAAAAAAACTATGACTAATAATTGCCTTTTTTGCCAACTCGTGGCTGGAACTGTTCCCAGTTATAAAATTTTAGAAAATGAGCAAGCGCTGGCTTTCTTAGATATTTATCCGCAAACTCCAGGCCATATCTTGATTATTCCCAAAGAGCATTCTTTAAATATTTTAGATACTAGCGATGAAAATATTGCAGCAGTTCAGATCATGACAAAGCAAGTCTGTTTATTATTAAAGAAAACACTCAAGGTTGATAATTTTGTGGTTAAATCTCATCATGGTAAGTTAGCAGGCCAAGAAATTAATCATTTTCACGTTCATATTATTCCCTGCTATGATGAAAAAAGTAGGCTCGCTGCTAGAAAAGCAGCTTCAGATCAAGACCTTAAACAACTGCAAAAAACTATTACTTCACATTTATAGTAACTTCGAGTTATAATATCCCTCTCATTAATGAATTGGGTAAAATAAATAATTTAAAATATGCCAGTTATAATCAAAAAAACTAAAAACGACTCAACCGGTACTTTAATTCGTAAGTTTAAAAAAATTACCATGTTTATGGACATTGTCCAAAACGCTAGAGATCGTCGTTATTACAAAAAACCTTCTACTCTTAAGGCGGAAAAAAATTCAACCAAACGTCATCTACACAAAAAGCTTAAAACTTTAAAAAAGATGAAGAATATTCCTCCTGCTTCATTGGAAAGATTAAGAGAAAAAATCAGCACTTTATAAGAGGATAAATTAGATTAAAATTTCACTCAACTGAAAAAAATTATTTCAGCTTTTTTGCTTTGACTTTGGCTTTAATATCAAACTCCCATTGATCACCATCAGAAGTATCAAAACTAGTAGAGTTGGTTAACTGATGATAGTTAATGAGATGATTACTTAAACTTTCTTCCAAATCTTTTTGCTCATCAGTCACTTCTTTTAAATCTTCTCTTAGTTGCCTGACTTGCAAAGACTCATTTAAACTACTTTTGCGTTCTTTGAGTTGAGTTTGGACCTCTGATTTTTTTTCTTCAGCTTCTTGCAAACCAACATCATTTTCAAAAACATTGTTAATCATTTCTCGCTTTTCTCGCGCTTCCTCTTTCATGAGCATTA
Organism: uncultured Pseudomonadales bacterium; assembly: GCA_964611955.1. Classification (GTDB taxonomy): domain Bacteria; phylum Patescibacteriota; class Microgenomatia; order UBA1400; family PJMF01; genus CAYVBW01. The sequence goes on from CAZTBN010000020.1 coordinate 4,937, forward strand.
ACTTATTAGCTTTAGCCTCAATTACTTTTTCTAAAGCCTGCAGGGTCTTAGCAAAATCATTAGATTTTTTAGTTTCATCCTCAGCACTGCTGTTATCAGTATCAACTTCTGCTTCAGTTTCATCTAATGCCTCAAGAGCCAAAGCCTCTGCATCCTTGAGTGATGAAGAATTATCATCATTGGTTAATGTTTTATTACTGGAGTTAGTATTGGCCATATAGATCCTTTCATTTTAATAAATTCGCTTCGCTCTTTTCTGAGGAGTTTCACTCCTGGGGCGTTTTGTCCCGCTAAGCGGGATCAAAGCCTGCTCCTCTGTCGCCCCGCTAAGCTGGGCTCCACTAAGGGGAGTCCCCTTAGAACCCCATTCTGATTATATCCCACGCAACAAGCTGCAGGTATTTAATCAAAATAAGATGAGCAACATTCCTAGTTTATATCAAGTTTCAGACAAGCAATCAAGCCGAAGATGTCAGCTTTTGATATAATATTCTTGGCGCAATCGAGTAGTGGCTTTGCTTTGCAAAGAGGAAAGTCCGGACAGCGCAGCAAATGGTGTTCTGCGAAAGCAGAAGATCACTTGCCACAAGCAAGTGAGCCAGTAAGAGCAACAGTGACGATCCGAGTGGCGTCGGGTGCAACGGCCAAGCGACTGGGCTAGTCAATTTGACTGGGCAATCCTCCCAGCTGAGACTGACGATCTTTACCTAATTGAACTTGCTGTCTATGTGTCTTTTATAGACCGAGGTAATAAGGTTCAGGCGTAGATAAATCACTATCTAAAACAGAATCCGGCTTACGGATTGCGCCACTATTTTAGTTTGCTGTCCGAAACCGCCTCAATCATGATTAATCTCAAACTTACTCTAGAAATTAATGATTTTTTTAGATAAACTTGATTGATATCATTTATTAAAATCGCCTATGCAACTTTGGCAAGCAATCATCTTAGGTTTAGTTCAAGGTATTGCTGAGTTTTTACCCATCTCTAGTTCTGGGCATTTAGTGCTGTTGCAAAACTGGATGCAGATTAACCCACCGCCTTTTTATTTTGATTTGTTTCTGCACCTAGTGACTCTAACCGTGATAATTTTTTATTTTAGAAAAATAATCTTAAAGCTAGATAAACAGTTAATCATTCACATTATAATGGCCACCATTCCTTTGGCCATCATTGGCTTACTGCTCAAAGATCAAATTAAACTTTTATTTGCCAGTAATTTATTTGTTGGTATAGGTTTACTCGTCACAGCCGGTTTTGATTTCATAGCAGCTAGACGATATGCTGATAGCAAAAATAACCAACCATTAACTGCCAAAAAATCTTTTTTAATTGGCATTGCTCAAAGCGTGGCTATTGCTCCTGGCATTTCACGTTCTGGAGCAAGTCTATTTGGAGCAAGTCTGAATCAAATTAATAAACAAACAGCTTTTGAGTTTAGTTTTTTAATCGCCATTCCAGCTATTTTGGCAGCTGTTTTAGGAGAATTAATCACACTTGATTCTCAAACTCTTCAAGAGTTCAATCAAGTTCCGACCGGTTATTATTTAATTGGTGCTGTCATTTGTTTTTTGACTAGTTTAGCTAGTTTAAAATTGTTAAAACTCACATTAAACAAAGCCAAGTATCATTATTTTGGTTGGTATTGTTTAATAGTGGGCAGTCTCACTATTTGGCTAGCGCTAGTTCATTAAATTTTTATCTTAGCACTATCAACATTAACTCCTCTGACGATAACCTAAAGCTTCAACTATATGTACCTGAGTGATTTCTGAAGCAGCTGCTAAGTCAGCAATGGTTCTAGCTACTTTGATTATTTTGAACAGAGCTCGGTGCGATAATTTTAAACTATGGCTGGCTTTTTTTAATAATAAACAACAACTTTTATTTAAGTAAATCAGTTCCTTAACTTGAGCACCGGTTAATTGTGAGTTAGTTGAACAGTTGCAATGCTGATATCTGTGTTGTTGTATTTTCCTGGCTAAGCTAATCTTATTTTTAATCTCAGTTAAATTATCATGACTGACATCATGATCAAGAATAAAATTTTTTGGATTAATGCTAGTTTGATAAAATAAATCAATCCGATCTAAAATGGCTTGAGGAATTTTTTGCTGATAGCGCTCCCTTATCCAAGGATTACAGCTGCATGTTTTGAGTTGACTGCCATAAAAACCACACGGACAAGGGTTGTTGGCTGCTATGAGCGTAAAATTAGCAGGATACTGAACTGATATCCCCAGATTATTTAACTGAATTAAACCGGTTTCCATTGGCTCCCTTAAACAATTTAAACTATCTTCATTAAATAAATTTAATTCATCTAAAAATAAAATGCCGCGATGAGCTAAAGTCATTTCTCCAGGTTTTAAATCAATGCCACCGCCGGCCATGGCAGTGGGAGAAATGCGATAGTGAGGAGTTCTAAAGGGCGGAGTATTGGTAAAACTTTTTTCATCAGTCACTGCAGAATGAATGCGAGCAACCTCAATTGCTTCGTTATCTACCAGTTCTGGTAATAACGATAATAAAGATTGGGCTATGAGCGTTTTTCCAGACCCCGGTGGTCCTGTTAAAAGTAAGTGGTGCGCACCAGCAGCGACAATGGTTAGCAATCTTTTTACTTCCTGATTACCCAAAAGCTGATTAATACTAACTGCTAATTTTTGAGGTTGAAATCTGGTTAAGTTACTCTTATTTAAATAAAGTTGCCATTGTTGATTCAGCAACTGTTTCACATTATTAAGCGGTATTATTTGCAGCTCTTTAAAATAGAGCAACTCTGGCAAATTACTTTCAGGCACAAAAATACGCTTAAACCCTAATTCCTGGGCTGATGCCACCAAAGCAAAACTCTTTTTCACTGATTTAATTGATCCATCTAAACCTAGCGAACCAATAAAACAATCTTGATCATTAATAGTGCGCAAACTATTAACTGCATAACTTTTTAATAAACCAACTAATAAAGCTAGCTCGAGATGATTGTCTTTTTTAGGTAGATCAGAAGGGAAGAGGTTAATAATAGTGCGACAACTTTTAACTGGAATTTGATTAACTCGCAAACTAGCTAAGATTCTTTCTTTCGCTTCACTAATCACTCGTTGCGCTAAACCAGTGACGATTAATTTCGGAATACCACGCAAAGTCATCACCTCAACCTCGATTTTGATTGGTTGCAGACCCTGAAGTACGACAGAAGAAACAGTTGATGACATACTGCCATTAAAACAAATCAATCTGACTTTCAACTGAAAAAATTACCTTACTTTGGGATGATTAAAAATGAGCAAACTAAAGAATGACTCGATAATTGTATTTAGAGTAATTTTGGCTGTAGTCAATAATCTCAACTTTATCTGGAGAACTAAAGGTGCCAGTATATTTAAAATCCTCACCATCTTCGCCAAAAATCGCAGATCCTTCAGGACTTTTGAACTCTATGTCGACGTTTGCCTTTTCACCTTGCCAGTCAAGTTTGACACCCCATGGTTTTGGATAAAATTTTCTATCTTTTACCCTATTATGACGATCGTCTTCAATTGAGATTAAATTTTCTTTCCAAGTCCCTTTAAACTCATATCTGCGTCTTTCATCAGGCAGTCTTCTAACGCTGATGCTACGATAATCAAAAAAAATACCATGTTTTTGCACAAAGGTAAGGGCTGAAATAAAAGCTCGTTGTCTATCGGTCATAATTTTTTTGTTGAGTGATATTATATCATCTGAGTCTTAAAAATTGATAAAACGTAAGTTCGCAATGAAATTGTAACAATTGCAGTAAAACACAAAGGCGAAAAATGCAGCAAATTTTCTTAGGAAAGAGATAATGTCGCGCTGTGAATATTCTCAAGAAATAACGCTTAGAGCAATTGAGAGCGGATTAGAAAAAAATCTCAATTCGCTAAAAATCACAAGTCTAAAAAATATGAAAAAATTCAAAAATTTGACATTTACTAATAAGTTAAAAAAAATTATTTAGTTACAGTTAAAAGGAATTCCCAAGCACCAACTGTAAGAACCACCTTCACAAGGAAAGCAGAATCCTTTTTTGATAATACCTAAACATTGACATTTTTTTTCTAAATGACATACATTATCATGAGACATAACAAATGCTTTTTTAGGATAAAAAAAACTGATTAATAATATCAATAAAACAATTACTACGATAATTTTTTTCATATTTTTTTCTTTATTATACTACATTATACTACCTTAAACTTAAAAATTGATAAAACCGTCAACTGATATTTTTTTCACCAATTTTTTTGTATTGAGTTATAATTATGACTAATGAAAAAACTCATTTACAATCTCAAGAGGCCATATCATTTTTTACGCACTGGTATTCTGGAATCAATTCCAGCTCAATTTAGATTTGGTTTTCCTGCTCGTAAGCTTAAGATTATTACTATTACTGGCACTGATGGTAAAACTACCTCAAGTACTCTCACGTATCATATTCTTAATCAAGCTGGCTTTAAAACCGGCCTAATTTCAACTGTAGCAGCAAAAATTGGCGATCAAGATATCGAAACTGGCCTGCACACTACTGTTCCTAATCCCAAAGAATTAAATGCTTTTTTGGCTCAAATGGTCAAAGCCAAATGCCAATATGTTGTTTTAGAAATGACCTCTCATGGGGTTTATCAATTTCGAGATTGGGGCATTAAGCCAAAAGTGGTAGGTTTAACCAATATTACTCACGAACATTTAGATTATCATTTGGATTACGACACTTATGTGGCAGCTAAATGTTTATTACTCAATAAAGCTCCAGTAGTTATTCTTAACCAAGATGATAAATCTTTTTATCGTATTAAACAACGCTTAGATCTTAAAAAACATGATGTCAACAGTTATAGCGCTCATGAAAGATTGGGAGTTATGCTTAATCAAGCTGTTAAGACCCGCTTTCCCCAAGATTACAATCAAATGAATGCCCGCTTGGCTATCAAAATAGCGCAAGAACTTAATGTGAGTGATGAGATTATTGCTCAAGCTATTATAAATTTTCCTGGTGTTCCAGGTAGATTAGAAGAAGTTAAGGCTAGTCAAAAATTTAGAGTGATAGTTGATTTTGCTCATACCCCTAATGCGCTAGATGTAGTCTTGTCTTACTTAAAAAAAGAAATTAAAAAGAATAAAACAGGAAAATTAATTGCTGTTTTTGGCTCTGCTGGATTACGAGATCATTCTAAACGACCAATCATGGGCCAAAAAGCCACAGAACACGCTGATTTAATCGTACTCACTTCAGAAGATGTGCGCACCGAGGATCCCTGGACTATTATTCAACAGATTAAATCTGGAGTAACTAATCAGCATAATAAAATTATTTCTATCACTGACCGTTATCAAGCTATCAAGTTTGCCCTAACTGTGCTAGCAAAACCAGGTGATATCGTGGCACTATTAGGTAAGGGTCCAGAAAAAAGTCAGGCAATGGGAAAAAAAGAGATTCCTTGGAGCGATTCTGCAGTTGCTATGCAAATTATTAAGCACAATAAGCATCATTAAACCATGACAGATCTTAATCAGTTTCATCATTTTTATTTAATGGGTCTTAAGGGAGTAGCCATGACTTCTCTGGCACAACTCTTGCTTGATTGGCACAAACAAGTGTCTGGTTGTGATGTGGCTGATGAGTTTGTCACACAAAAACTGTTAAATAAACTTCAAATCAAGGTTGATCAGGGTTTTATTCATCAATTACCTCAGGATGTTGATTGCGTGATTTATACTGAAGCTCATGGCGGAGTAAAAAATCCAATTGTTTTACAAGCACAAGAAAAAAAGATAGCTATTTTTTCTCAAGCCGAAGCTTTGTCTTATTTTTTTAATCAAAAAAAAGGTGTAGCTGTCTGCGGAGTGGGAGGTAAAACTACCGTTTCTAGCATGATTACTTGGATTTTAGTGAAAAATAATCTGCAACCTTCATTTTCTGTCGGAGTAGGCGAAATTTTAGGTTTACCTAACACCGGCTCTTGGAACCATGAAAGTGATATTTTTGTAGCCGAGGCTGATGAGTACATGATGAATAATAGCAATAATGATGAACCATCAAGCTTAATTCCTCGTTTTTCTTTTCTCAATCCTGTCATTACTGTGTGCACTAACTTGGAATATGATCATCCAGACGTTTACCACAGTCTGCACCACACCCAACAAGTTTTTACTCAATTTTTTTTGCAAACTCAAACCAATGGCAGCCTTATTTTTAACCAAGATTGTCAGCATCTAGCAGAGGTTTATGGCCAAATCTCCGCGCAGTTGCAACAACACCAAATTAAATTAAAAACTTTCACTGCTCAAAATGAAGACAAGGCTGATGCCATACTGCTTAATAGTCAAATTATTAATCAAATCAATCAAGCAGAAGTTTTAATTGATGGAGAAAAATATACTCTCACACTGAAATTACCAGGCCGATTCAATCTATTAAATGCACTTGCAGCAACTCTAGCTTGTCAAGAATTAGGAGTTTCCATTAATGATTGTTTAAAAGCTCTGCAAACATTTCAAGGAACGCAACGTCGCTTTGAGTTTATTGGAGATAAAAAGGGAGTGCTGTATTATGATGATTATGCTCATCATCCCTCAGAAATAGAACAAACAATTAAAGCATTAAATCAGTGGCACCCTAATAAAAGAAAAGTAATTGTGTTTCAACCTCATACCTATTCTCGGACTAAAGAAATGCAAGATGAGTTTGCTCAAGCTTTAGCTGTTGCTGATGAAGTAATTTTGCTTGATATTTTTCCCTCAGCCAGAGAAAATTATGATCCCAATATTTCATCAGATATGCTGGTAGCAAAAATTAATCAATCCAATCAAACTAAAAAAGTAGCTAATCTCAAAACTATTGAATCTTTAGCAGATTACTGTCACAATCAGCTTCATTCAGGAGATGTGTTGTTGACTATGGGAGCAGGTGATATTTATCAAGTTCATGAACTTATTTAAGGCAGATTGAAAATGGTCAGAATCAATAATAATGATATAATTTACAAAGCTTGCTGATAAATTTGAGCTAATCTTAGCCTCGGTGGCGGAATTGGTAGACGCGCGAGACTTAAAATCTCGTTCCTCAAAAGAGTGTGGGTCCGATTCCCACCCGAGGCACATTAAAAATAGCATTGCGAGAGTAGCTCAATTGGCTAGAGCATCTCCCTTCCAAGGAGAAGGTCGCGGGTTCGACCCCCGTCTCTCGCTCAAGTTAATAGTATGGCTATTTATCTTTACACGGAGTGTAGCTCAGATGGCTAGAGCGCGCGCTTTGGGAGCGCGAGGCCGCAGGTTCGAGTCCTGTCACTCCGAC